>JAAEZW010000308.1 GCA_018222665.1 Paracoccaceae bacterium | reverse complement strand
ATGGCGAAATTGAATGGGACGAAAATAAAGTCGCTGCCATGAACCTTGTCCCCAATGAATATCGCGGGCTGGATCGGATGGAGGCCCGTGAACGGGTTGTGGCCGCCATTACAGCCGAGGGCAATGCCGTCATGATCCCCAACCCCAAAGCGGGTGAGGACGGCGAAGCCGACCTGATCCCGCATGTGGAAAACAAACCCATCATGCAGCCCTTTGGCGATCGATCAAAAGTCGTGATTGAACCCATGCTGACCGATCAATGGTTTGTCGATACCGCCAAAATCGTTGGCCCCGCCTTAGACGCGGTGCGCGATGGAACCGTGCAAATCATTCCAGAGTCTGGCGAAAAAACCTATTATCACTGGCTGGAAAACATCGAACCCTGGTGTATTTCGCGTCAATTGTGGTGGGGTCATCAGGTGCCAGTGTGGTTTGACGAAGAAGGCAATCAATATTGCGCCGCAACCGAGGCCGAGGCACAGGCACAAGCGCCCGGCAAAACCCTAACTCGTGACCCCGATGTTTTGGATACATGGTTCAGCTCTGGCCTATGGCCAATCGGCACGTTGGGCTGGCCTGAACAGAATGCGGCGTTGGACAAATATTTCCCAACATCGACCCTGATCACAGGGCAGGACATTTTGTTTTTCTGGGTTGCGCGGATGATGATGATGCAACTGGCCGTGGTCGATCAGATCCCGTTTGATACGGTTTATCTGCACGGGCTGGTCCGCGATGCAAAGGGTAAAAAGATGTCCAAATCAACGGGTAACGTGATTGATCCATTGGACATCATTGATGAATACGGCGCGGATGCGTTGCGGTTCACCAATGCCGCCATGGCCTCTATCGGGGGCGTGTTAAAATTGGACATGCAGCGGATCCAAGGATACCGCAATTTCGGCACCAAACTGTGGAACGCCGCACGGTTTGCCGAAATGAATGAGGCCGTGCCCTCCGATGGCACCATTCCAATGGCAGACCAAGCGGTCAATAAATGGATTATCGGCGAAACCGCCAAAGTGCGCGAGGTTGTGGACGCGGCTTTTGATACCTATCGTTTTAACGATGCGGCACAGGCGCTTTATGCTTATGTTTGGGGCAAGGTGTGCGATTGGTACGTGGAACTGTCAAAACCGCTTTTGAATGGAGACGATCAGGCCGCGAAAGAGGAAACGCGCCGCGTGATGGGATGGGTGATTGATCAATGTTTGATCCTTCTGCACCCAATTATGCCCTTCATCACAGAAGAGCTGTGGGGCGCATTGGGTGAACGCGCCAAAATGGTCGTGCACGCCGATTGGCCAACTTACACCGCCGCCGAAATGGTGGACGCATCAGCGGATCGTGAAATGAACTGGGTGATCAGCCTGATCGAAGGGATCCGTTCCGCCCGTTCACAAATGCGGGTTCCTGCGGGTCTTCGCATTCCGATGATCGTCACCGAGTTGGACGATGCCGGTCAGGCCGCTTGGGAAAGAAACGAAGCGATGATCCTAAAACTCGCACGTGTGGTGGACTTGTCCCACGCGGATGCCTTCCCCAAGGGGACGATCACCGTGGCGGTTCCTGGCGGCACATTTGGCCTGCCCCTTGCGGATATTATCGACATCGAGGCCGAAAAAGAGCGCCCTGAAAAATCTCTTGGGAAATTAGCGAAGGAGTTGGGCGGTTTGCGCGGACGGTTGAACAATCCGAAATTCGTTGCCTCCGCCCCTGATGAGGTGGTAGCAGAAGCGCGTGCAAATCTGGCCGAGCGCGAAGAAGAAGAAGCGCGACTCAAAGCCGCCATGGATCGGTTGAACGAGATCTGAATTATTTAAGATTTTTCACGGCTTTTCCCTAGCCAACCTCGGGTGGCGCGAAAGCGCCTTCCGTTTTACTGAAAGCAAAGCTTTGGTTTGACGCGAATGGTCCGCACTTGCCAATTAATCAATTAGCAGGATCAGAACTAAGTTTAGATTAAATCTTATAGCGTCACACCAACACAAAACTGAGAACCAAAGGCGCGACGCCGATGGTCATGACAGTGGAGGCTACAACCAATCCTGCCACAGCATCGGCATCCACCTTGAACCGTTCGGCCAGTAGATAGGATGTCACCGCAACGGGGGCCGACATTTGCAGGATCAGCACGGAATAGGCCACATCGGGCAAATCAAAAAACGTACCGACCACAATGGCAACGCCCATGCAAATGGCGATTTTTGCGGCAGACAGCCAAATGGCATTCACAATGTTTGCAGGTTTCAATCGTGCAATCGCGACCCCCAGCGTGATCAACATGATTGGAATGCCGATACCCCCAACCAGATTGATTGTGTTTGCCAAAAATTCGGGCAACTGCCAGCCCTGCACCAAAAATACCAACCCCAAAAGCGTTGAAAGAACCAAGGGTTCACGCGCCAATTTTCGCAATGATGTGCCCCCCGTGATCACATAAATCCCGATGCTAAAGGCAAAGACAGATGTCACGCTGAATAAAATAATCGCATAGCCAAACCCCGCTTGCCCAAAGGCAAAAAGGCACAGAGGCAATCCCATGTTGCCTGTATTCCCACTGACGAACGGCGCAAAATAGCTGGGCATGTCCAAGCGGGCCAGTTTGACAAAAATGTAAACAGCCACCATCGCCCCGCCATAGGTCGCAAGTGAGGCCCAGAACATGGTGGCCAAGGCCTCGGGGTCGATGTCCGTGTTGACCAGACTGTCAAACACCAAACAGGGGATCGCGATATTGGTCGCCAAGCGGGTGACAAACTCGGTTGGGTACTCCACCCCCCGCTTCACCCATAGATAGCCGCTGCCCGCAATCAAAAAGACAGGGGCAACAACATTAAAAATGATTAGGAACAGGGCCATGCCCTAGCCAGCATCGCGGCCCTCGGGGCCAGTCATATCA
>JAAEZW010000307.1 GCA_018222665.1 Paracoccaceae bacterium | reverse complement strand
GCACAGACCGCATTAGATGCGCAGGCGGATTGGTTGATTGCAAACCCAGAATATAAAGTGATGATCGAAGGCCACGCAGATGAACGCGGCACAACTGATTATAACTTGGCCCTTGGCGCGCGCCGCGCAGGCTCCGTGCGTGAATATCTGACGCTACGCGGTGTGTCTGCGGATCGTATCCAAACAGTCAGCTACGGCAAAGAACGGCCGTCAGAGCTGTGTAGCGCGGAAAGTTGTTATTCGATGAACCGTCGTGGTGTTACGGTTCTGTCGAACCTGTCATTCTAATCTGCGAAGGATGCCTTTGAATGTTTCGTGTCTTTGCCTGCGTTGCGATTTGCCTTTTGCCCATGTCTGGAATTGCACAAGATCGTGCCCAAACGCTAGCCGACATACGGCAGGACCTGACTATTCTTTATGTTGAAATCCAACGTTTGAAAGGCGAACTTTCGACAACGCAGGGGCCAAGTGTTTCTGTCGCGGCCGGATCTGTGCTTGAACGTGTGCAAAACATTGAAACCGAATTGCAACGTTTAACAGCCCTGAGTGAAGAGTTGCAGTTTCGGGTTGAACGCGTTGTGCAGGACGGGACAAACCGCGTCGGGGATTTGGAATTTCGTTTGGTTGAATTAGAGGGGGGTGATATTTCAACTCTTGGTGAAACCACGACCCTTGGCGGTGATCTTGCCTATCCAAAGGAAGACGAGAGCGAAAAGGTTGACGCGCCTGAATTGGCGGTGGGGGAACGCGCGGATTTTGATATGGCGCAAAAATCCTTTGAAGAAGAACGTTATGGCGATGCCATTCAAATCCTGAACCGTTTTTCACAAACCTATCCCGATAGCCCATTGGCCGCCGAGGCAATGGTATTGCGCGGCGCATCACACGAGGCATCAGGCGATTACAAATCTGCAGCCCGTGCCTATTTAGAGAGCTTTTCCACGTTCCCAAAATCTGTGGTCGCGCCCAAATCGTTGATGTCGCTTGGTAATGCATTGGTCTTACTGGGGCAAACCGATGCGGGATGTCAGACGCTGTCACAGGTGGATATTCGTTTCCCCGATTCCGAATATTCGCAAAAGGCCGCGGATCGTATGGCCGAGCTACAGTGTCTCTGACAGATCGGTTGAGCGCAAAGGTCGCGTCGATTTTGGATGCGGCATTTGCCTCTGGGCTGCCAAAACATATCGGCATTGCGGTTTCTGGTGGTGGGGACAGCATGGCCTTGCTGCACCTGACACGTGCGTGGGCATCAGCGCGTGATGTGACACTTTCTGCGATTACGATTGACCATAATTTGCGCGCCGGCAGCGCGGAAGAGGCCGCGCGTGTTGCGCAATGGTGCGCGGATTTGGGGGTTGCGCACACCACATGTGTGTGGCGCGACTGGGATCGAAACGGAAACTTACAGGACGCGGCCCGTCAGGCGCGGTATCGAATGATCAACGACTGGCGCTGTGATATTGAACATATCCTGATCGGTCACACGTTGGATGATCAGGCAGAAACCCTTTTGCTGCGGCTAAAACGGGGATCTGGTGTGGATGGCATGACAGGCATGAAACATGTCACCCACCATCCCAGTGGTATGACCCTGATCCGCCCATTGCTGAATATCACACGACACGATTTGCGCGATTATTTGGTTGCCTGTGAACAACCATGGTTTGATGATCCCAGCAATGACAACGCGGCATTTGATCGAATTGCCATGCGTCAGTTACTGCCCCAACTGACATCCGCAGGAATTTCATTGGATCGCTTTGCGTTAATGGCCACACATATGCAGCGTGCCCAAGATGCGTTGGATCATACGGCAGGGGATGTTTTCCAAACCATGGGGCGTCAGCAGGGAACAGATTTGGTTTTTGATCAGGTTGGTTTTTTTGCGGCCCACGGCGAAACACAATCCCGCCTTCTGTCGGCGGGCCTGTGTTGGATTTCTGGAAATGCCTATCGTCCAAGGTTTGAGGCGCTACAACGTGCGTTATCCGATGTCCAAGATGGCAGAACCAGCAGTTTGCATGGGTGCCTGATCTATCAGCACCAAAACACTCTGCGCATCACACGTGAATTCGCGGCAACGCAGGGCGCTGCGGATCAAACCGTGTGGGACGGGCGTTGGCAGGGCGTCAATCTGCCAATAGAGCACAGCGTCCAAGCATTGGGGGAACATGGTGCGGCGCAATTGGACAGTGATCTGCGCAAAAACGTGCCCTTTCGTTCGCTGCATGTGCAACCCGCCGTCTTTTTGGGGGATCAGTTGATTTATGCGCCCACCTTGGACCAAACGCAGCGTCAATTTATCCAAGATTTGCGAATAAATTTCATTGATTTCATAACGTCGCATTGAAGCCCGCGTTCCAATGTCTATTTAACATACCAAACAACTGTGTTATGCACAGCGCTATTCTAATAATGGAGTGTTTCCTTGGGCAATAACCGTAATTTGGCCTTTTGGGTGGTTCTATTCCTGATGATCGTTGTTTTATTCAACGTATTCAGTTCTGGTTCTGGCGGAATGCAAAGCCGCGAAATCAGCTATTCAGAGTTTGTTGCAAACGTTGAAAACGGATCGATTGATTCCGTGACACTGGATGGCGAAAAAGTCAGCTTTATTGGCGGCGACAAACGTGAATATTACACGATCCGTCCAGGTGATGCTGATGTGACTGATCTGTTGATCCAGAACGAAGTGGCCATTCGTGCAGAACAGCAGGAAACCTCTGGGCTTCAGGCGTTTTTGGTCAGTCTTTTACCGTTCCTTCTGTTGATTGGTGTGTGGATTTATTTCATGAACCGCATGCAGGGCGGCGGCCGTGGTGGGGCAATGGGCTTTGGCAAATCCAAGGCCAAGCTTCTGACCGAAAAGCAGGGCCGTGTCACATTCGATGACGTGGCAGGTATTGATGAGGCCAAAGA
>JAAEZW010000306.1 GCA_018222665.1 Paracoccaceae bacterium | reverse complement strand
CGCCTTTGATTTAACCACAATAATCACGCTGTGACAAAGATTACGGTTTAAATGCCTTGTTAAAGTATTCCCATTTCCAGTTCGAATATGTGGGCGACTTTTTTGCATAAAAAAGAACTCATAAAGTGTTGAAAAGGCACTCATCGATTAGTTTTTAGCTTCAAAAAATCTCATAAAAACAATGCCGTGAGATTTACGTGTGTTCTGGCCGCAGGTACCACGTGTTGGTGATTTTCTTTCGTCCGCGATTATCTTTTGCGTGTTCTAACAGACAGAGCATGTGTTGCGCAGCGTGTCAGTGCGCCACTCTAAGGGAGTAGGGCCATGAGTTCGCTTTGATCATTCAATCGCCGCGGATGCACACAAGTCTTGTATCTGTCTGCGCTATAATAAACATGCTGAACGTATAAAAAACTTTACAGGTGTAAACTTTATTGCTTTATTTTGGAGGGTGACACTCACTTAGAAATGCGCGAAGAGAATTTATGTCAGACACTACGATCAAGAATATGGAAGAGTTCGCTGTCGTAAGCGGTATTTCGCGTCCGACTCTGTCAAAATACTTCAACGACCCTGAGAGCGTACGTCAGTCAACCAAAGCCAAAATCGAAGCTGCATTGGAATTGCATGCATATCGTCCAAATATGTATGCAATGAATCAAAACAGGCGATCAACCCGAAATATTGGCATTATTGTACCATTTTTAGCAGACCCATTTTTTGCGGAAATTGCTCGGAATATTGAAAATTTGGTAATTAATGAGGGCTATAGGCCAATTCTGCTAAGCTCTCATGGTGATCCAAGGCAGGAGGTGGAAAACCTTATTTCATTGCGCGATATTAAGCCGGCTGGGGTGCTTCTTGCTCCGTTAGGTAGGGCATCAAATATAGCCGAAGTTGGAGAGCTGTGTTCCGAATTTCCTACCGTTCTGTTCGACTGTAATATTGAGTCTTTGAATCACGCATTTGTTGGGCACAATAATACTCAAGCTACAGATATTATGGTAGATTATTTGGTTCGCACAGGTGAGCCTCCGGTCTATTTTGAAATGAAGAAGCCCCCTAATCCAAACGCGAATAAGCGTCGTTTATCCTATATTAATTCGATGGAGCGGCATGGATTAGAGCCAAGTATCTTTAGCGTTGATGGTGAAAGCTGGAACTTTGAGGAGATCGGATACAGTCGTGGTAAAGAGCTTATTTCCAGCAAGGATATCACCAACGGTACCGTTCTTTTTACCAATGATCGCTTGGCGATTGGTTTTCTTGCGGCTGCCTATGAAATGGGTTTCCGGGTTGGACGCGGCAACGGTTGCGCGTTGCGCGTTGCGGGTCATGATAATCATCCCTATTCACGCTTTACCTGTCCTGCGTTGACCACTGTATCGCACGATTATGACGCAATTTCGCGTACAAGTGTAATGCGTCTTTTCGATCTTTTAGAGAATCGTGAAGGCAGCAATCCCACCGATGAACAGCTATTTCCAGGGAAACTTATTATGCGTGACTCCGCTTAGTGGTTGTTTTTGTACAATTTAAAAAATTTACGCGCGTAAGAAAAATTGTTGACTTAAGATAAATAACTGCAGTAGCGTCTGCCTCAGTCATTCTACAGAACCTGGGAGGATAAGAATGTTACTTAAGGATACTCTAAAGGCGGCGACGGCAATTTCATTGCTTGCTGCAACTGGCGCTTATGCCGACACACTCACAATCGCGACAGTGAACAACGGCGACATGATCCGCATGCAGGGTCTGACAGACGATTTCACAGCCAAGACTGGTCACAATGTTGAGTGGGTCACACTAGAAGAAAACGTTCTTCGTCAACGTGTAACAACAGACATCACCACCAAAGGCGGTGCGTTCGATATCATGACAATTGGTATGTACGAAACACCGATCTGGGGTGCAAACGGTTGGTTGGTGCCACTTGATGATCTATCTGCCGAATATAATGTCGGTGATATTTTGCCCGCGATGGCAGGCGGTTTGAGCCATGAAGGCACGCTATACGCAGCGCCCTTCTATGGTGAAAGTTCAATGATTATGTATCGCACGGACCTGATGGAGAAAGCTGGACTGGAAATGCCAGCTGCACCAAGCTGGTCTTTCATTGCCAAGGCAGCACGTGAGATGACAGATCGTG
This sequence comes from Paracoccaceae bacterium, assembly GCA_018222665.1. GTDB lineage: Bacteria > Pseudomonadota > Alphaproteobacteria > Rhodobacterales > Rhodobacteraceae > HIMB11. The sequence goes on along the minus strand of JAAEZW010000306.1, from coordinate 782 downwards.
ACAACGACATCAACGGAATTTGTTTGCGTGGTAAAGCAGGTTGGGGTGAAGGTGGTGCGTTCATCACTGCGATGTCCAACTCATTTGGTGCGCGCTGGTTTGATGAAGAGTGGAACGCACAGTTTGACACACGCGAATGGTCAGATACGCTTAACTTCTTTGTGAATATGATGTCGGATGCAGGTCCCGCAGGTTATGCGACTAACGGATTTAACGAAAACTTGTCATTGTTCCAACAGGGCAAATGCGGCATGTGGATCGACGCAACTGTGGCGGCTTCTTTCGTGACAAACCCGAATGACTCAACAGTTGCTGACAAAGTTGGTTTCGCTCTTGCGCCTGACAACGGAATGGGCGTGCGCTCAAACTGGTTGTGGGCATGGGCTCTTGCAATCCCAGCGGGTACTCAGAAAGAGGCTGCTGCGAAACAATTCATCGAATGGGCAACATCAAATTCATACATTGAACTTGTTGCGGCGAACGAAGGCTGGGCAAATGTTCCTCCTGGTGCACGTACATCTTTGTATGAAAATCCAAACTATAAGAACGTGCCTTTCGCGCAGATGACATTGGACTCAATCCTGTCAGCGGATCCAACCAACTCAACTGTTGATCCGTCGCCATATGTAGGTATTCAGTTCGCTGCTATTCCTGAGTTCGCTGGTATCGCGACCGAAGTCAGCCAAGAATTCTCAGCAGCATATGCAGGACAGCAGTCGGTTGCAGCAGCACTGGCCAAAGCGCAAGCGATCACAAATGACGCGATGGAAGCGGCAGGCTAT
>JAAEZW010000305.1 GCA_018222665.1 Paracoccaceae bacterium | reverse complement strand
TTGATCGAAGCAGCAGCAGCGTCAAACCCCGACGGGATCATCGTTTCACTACCTGATGCGGACGCATTGGGCGGCGCGATCCGCGCAGCAGCAGACGCAGGTATCCCTGTTGTCACCATGAACTCTGGTCTTGAATCATCAGCAGCCGTTGGCGCATTGATGCACGTTGGTCAGCCAGAGCGCCTTGCAGGTGAAAAAGCAGGTGCACGCGCGAAAGCAGAAGGTGTAACAAACGGCCTATGTTTGAACCAAGAAGCGTTCAACACAGCGCTTGTTGACCGTTGTGAAGGTTACTTCGCAGGTCTTGGTGGTGATCTGAATATGATCGACGTTTCAAACGACGTTACACAGATTGAAACGCGTACAGCGGCCGCACTATCTGCAGACCCATCAATCGACGGTGTTCTTGCAGTTGGTCCACACGTCTGTGCAGCAGCAAACAAAGCGATCAAAGACGTAGGTGCAGACGTACACCTAGCGTGTTTTGACCTATCACCAGAAGTTATGGACATGATCCAAAACGGCGATGCGTCATTCACAATCGACCAGCAGCAGCGTCTACAAGGCTACATGCCAGTGATCGTTCTACACCTGTACAACACAAACGCAGGTATGTTGCCAGGTGCGAACATTCCATCAGGCCCAGGTTTTGTTGATGCGTCAAACGCAGCTTCAGTTGCCAGCCAGGCTGGTGTAAACCGCTAATATTGATCACATCATGTGACACGGACAGGCGGGCTATGTCCCGCCTGTTTTCATAACAAAGATAATAAATGGGGATATTATGTCGGAACGGAGTGAATCGGACCGTCTTCAACGCGAAACATGGCTGCAACGTATGATGCGCCGCCCAGAGATTGGATCATTCGTTGTGATGATCATCATCATCACAGCCTTGGCCATAGCTTCTGAGGGGAAAGCGTTCAACGCACTCGGATTGAAAAACAACATCGCCATTATTTCGCAGCTTGGCATCATTGCAGTTGGGGCCGCACTTTTGATGATTGCGGGTGAATTTGACCTGTCGATTGGGCCAATGATTGCCTTTGCGGGTATGTCGATTGCCATCATGATGAAATGGGGGCTTCCCTTTGGTTTGGGTGAGGCGACACCGTTTCTCGCCTTTTTGATAACACTTTGTATGACTTTGGCCTTTGGCTGGTTGATCGGGAATATCGTGGTGCGATCAGGCCTTTCCAGTTTCATCGTGACGCTTGCCTTTTGGTTTTTCTTGCGTGGTTTGACCGAGGTGTGTTTCCGCCTGATTAACCAAAACACGAACGTTTCTGGCCTGCCAGATTTCAAAACAGAAAGTTGGTTTGCCGAACAAATGGGCGGCGAGGTGTTTGGATGGTTCTTTGATGCGTGGTACTGGATCGGCACGAAGGTTGCTGCAGGTGCCGAATTCACCGCAGAGATGACCAAATCCGAAAAGCTGGACATGATCAATTACCTCAGCTTCTTGAACATCAACCGTAAAATGGAACAATGGGTGACAGGCTTTGATGCCCGCCTATTGTGGTTCATCATTATCGCGGGCGCTGCGTGGTATGTTTTGGCGCGCACACAATTGGGCAGCTGGATCTACGCAACAGGCGATAACAAGGAAAGCGCGCGCGCAAATGGTGTGCCTGTGAACCGCGTGAAAATCGGTTTATTCATGTTCTCGGCCTTCTGCGCAACAATCTTTGCGACTTGTCAGGTGTTTGATACCAATTCATCCGACGCAGCTAAGGGTATGTTCAAAGAGCTTGAGGCCATCGCGATTGCTGTTGTGGGTGGTATCCTGATGACAGGTGGATTTGGCTCTATCGTTGGTGTCATCTTTGGGGCGGTCACCTTTGGTCTTGTGGCGAATGCCGTGTTCTTTATCCCCTGGATTGATGGCGCATGGTTCCGTGTCTTCGTTGGCACCGTTCTATTGGCCGCTGTGTTTGCAAACGAACGCATCCGCAAACGTATCACAGGAGGGATCTAATCATGTCTAAACAAGCCTATATGCGCGTTGAAAACATCGTTAAAAAATTTGGTCCCTTCACGGCCCTAAATGGTGTCGACCTTGAGGTTCACGCAGGCGAAGTGCACGCGCTTTTGGGGGATAACGGTGCGGGGAAATCAACCCTGATCAAAATCCTGTCTGGTGTGCATGAACCCACCAGCGGCACAATCTATATCGAAGATAAGCCAACGGCGTTTCGCAATCCCCGCGATGCATCGGCGGCGGGCATCGGGACCGCGTATCAGGATTTGGCAGTCAACCAATTGATGAGCGTGACGCGCAACTTTTTCATGGGACGTGAATTAACATCACGGTTTGGAACACTTCGCATGGACGAAATGAACCAAATCGCCCATGATGAGATGTTGAAAATCGGCATCAATTTCTCGGATCCCACACAGGCCGTTGGCACCATGTCAGGCGGACAACGTCAAACATTGGCGATTGCCCGTGCAATTTATTTCGGGGCCAAGGTTTTGATTTTGGACGAACCCACATCCGCGCTTGGACAAAAGCAGCAGATGGAAGTTCTAAAAACAATCAAACGGGTACGTGCGCGGGGGGATATTGCGATTATCTTTATCACGCACAATGAAATCCATTCCCGTTTGATTGCAGATCGCTACACCTTCCTTGCTTTGGGTGAAGTCATCGGATCAGGCACCAAGGCCGAGCTTGAGGGCGAAGATATTCGTCGCCTTATGGCCGGTGGCGCCGAGATCAAAGACCTGGAACAGGAATTGGCCGCAATCTAGCGTCCGCACCATAAAAACGAAAAGCCGCCCGGAGAGGCGGCTTTTTATTTGCTCAGTCGTGTTGCAAAACGTGGATTCCCGTGAGGCTGGAATTGGACCCCTAATCTTCAAACGACACCTGATCGCTGGCCAGCAAATCTTTGATCTCTCGGGGCACGGTCAGCCCTTCACGCACCTTGGC
>JAAEZW010000304.1 GCA_018222665.1 Paracoccaceae bacterium | reverse complement strand
TGCGCAACGCGCGATGGGATATGGATGTGTTAGGGATAGAGTGGTTGTTACCTGTCAGACTATTTTATGTCAGAATGCCCATATCGCGTAGCCCGCATCACGAGACATGAGAGTATTCAGAGACTATTTCCAAGCCGACCTCGGTAGGTGCGAAAGCGCCTCCCTGGGGGGAGGTCGGCGCTTTACCAATCTGGCGATTGGCTTGGAAGAAGATATGTTTTGGGCTTCGGTGCCTCGGCTTTGTTAACCCGTCACGGGCGTGTCCTTAAACGTTGGCGTGAAACCTCATATCCTATTCATGCACCGAGTTCACCAATCCCTTGGCCTTACGCCGCAGGTGACGTTCGTAAATGATGCGGGCGACGATGTGTTCGTATCCCCAATCCAAAATCTGATACACCCCAGGAAGACGCGCTATCCGCGCCATAAACCGATAGCGGGGCATTTGATCCCAAAGTACCAAAAACGCGGCGAGCCCGACATGGATTTTGCCATCATGCATTACATGCAACAGGCGCGTTGCGCGATCTTCGTCAACGCCCCATTCCGACAGATCCGTTTTGTTCAAATCCACAATTTCAATGGGTAGATCCCGTGCCTTGGCATAGGCATCGTAATGGCACATTTCGGAATTACAGACAGGGCAGTCAGCGTTATAGAGGGCGCGTGTTTTCATGGCGGTATCTCCTATTACAAAGTATATGTAATAAGTTGGGCCAAAATGTCATTTGGACTTACGCAAATGTCGCACTTGGGTTTATGGCGCAGGCGCCAAACGTCCCCATAGGTCATATTCACCTGCTTCATCCACCTCAACCGTCACAATATCGCCGACATTCAAATCCTGATGGCCTTCGTCAATGAACAGGTTGCCGTCAATTTCAGGGGCATCTGCCATGGTGCGGCAGGTGGCGGCGTCTTGGTCCACCTCATCCACAATCACATCCAGTGTGCGGCCAACCTTGGTTTGCAGCTTGGCTTCTGAAATCGCTTGGGCCTTGGTCATGAACCGTTCCCAGCGCTCTTGTTTCACGGCATCTGGAACGTGATCGGGCAAATCATTGGATCGCGCGCCATCAACATTTTCATACTGAAAACATCCGACGCGGTCCAATTTCGCCTCATCCAACCAATCGAGCAGTGTTTCAAATTCTGCCTCGGTTTCGCCAGGATAGCCCACGATAAAGGTCGAACGTAATGTGATATCGGGGCAGGCCGACCGCCATGCTGCGATTTCATCCAATGTTTTGGCGGCCGCTGCAGGGCGGGCCATACGGCGTAGCGTATCGGGATGGGCATGTTGGAACGGAATATCCAAATAGGGCAGGATGATCCCATCGGCCATCAACGGGATCAGATCGCGCACATGCGGATAGGGGTAAACATAGTGCAACCGCACCCATACCCCTAGTGATCCCAAATCACGGGCCAAATCCGTGATATGCGCTCGGTGATCACGCTCAGTTGCATATTTGATATCGACGCCATAGGCAGATGTATCCTGCGAAATCACCAGCAATTCACGCACACCATTTTCAACCAACTTTTCCGCCTCGCGTCTGATCGCGTGGGCAGGGCGGCTTTGTAATTTGCCTCGCATATCGGGGATGATGCAGAATTTACATTTGTGATTACAGCCTTCTGAGATTTTCAAATAGCTGTAATGGCGCGGGGTTAATTTCACACCACTTGCGGGTAGCAAATCAACAAAGGGATCTGGATTTGGCGGTACCGCGGCATGGACCGCATCCAACACCTGTTCATATTGATGGGGGCCTGTGACGGCCAAAACCTTGGGGTGGTGGCCCGTGATATATTCGGGCTCTGCCCCCAAACATCCTGTGACAATCACCCGTCCGTTTTCATTTAACGCCTCGCCAATGGCCTCAAGGCTTTCTGCCTTGGCGCTGTCCAAAAAACCGCATGTGTTCACGATGACCGCATCCGCCCCAGAATAATCGGGGGATACGCCGTATCCTTCTGCACGCAGGCGGGTCAAAATGCGTTCGCTGTCCACCAATGCCTTGGGGCAGCCCAATGAAACCATCCCGATGGTGGGTTGGTTTGCGCTGCGGCTTTCGGCGATTTTTGCGTTTGCCAGATCGGGGCGGAGGTTTGGTGGATTTGTGCTCATGGCTTCTCTTACCCTGCGCAAGACCGACTGGAAAGATCACATTTTAGCAGAATTTGGGCGAAAACGGGGGGCTCGTTTGGTTTTGGTACCAATTTTCCGGCGCTGGGTATAGCTGATCTACAAGGATGAGGGAAATGCGTTTCAATAAATCGGCAAAATACACGGACTGTCCCAATCCAACCTCAAAGGGCATGGTCAAGAACGACTATATTCGCATGGGCGTTTATTAACGCGCGGTCTATGTCGTAAACCGTACATTCTTGTCGTCGCTAAGTATTGATTTTCTGATGCGAAGTTGATTGTCTCTGCGTCAATGGACAAAGGAGACAGCTATGCGCTTTTCCGCGCTTCGCATTCTGAAAGAGGGTTTGACTGGCAACAAGGGGTGGAGTGCGCATTGGCGTGATCCTGATCCTAAGGATGAATATGATGTTGTCATTGTCGGCGGTGGGGGTCATGGCCTGTCCACGGCATTTTATCTTGCCAAGGAACATGGCATCACCAATGTCGCAGTTCTAGAGCGCGGGTACATCGGCGGCGGGAACGTCGGGCGCAACACCACTATTGTGCGCGCGAACTATGGCCTGCCTGGAAATTCCGAATTTTATTCACATTCCTTGAAACTGTGGGAACGGTTAGAGGATGAGTTGAACTATAACGTGATGCATTCGCAACGCGGGATCATCAACCTGTTTCATTCCGATGGTCAACGCGATGCCTTTGCCCGTCGGGGCAATGCCATGGTAAACCAAGGGGATGATGCGATCCTGATGAACCGCGATCAGGTGCGCGACATGATCC
>JAAEZW010000303.1 GCA_018222665.1 Paracoccaceae bacterium | reverse complement strand
TTGCATAACCATGGCATGGATGGATTGTCTGAGCGGTATTTGAAATACACCCCGATCCCGATCAAGCCGCTACTTGGTACAGGAAAATCGGCCATCACGTTTGATCGTGTTCCGATTGAGCAGGCGACCAAATATGCCGCCGAGGATGCGGACATTACCCTGCGTCTTTGGCAATTGTTCAAACCACGCTTACATGCATCCAAAGTTACGCGTGTTTATGAAGGTTTAGAGCGTCCATTGATCCCCGTGCTGGCGCAAATGGAACGCACTGGCATCAAGGTGGATCGTGATACTCTGTCACGCATGTCCAATGCTTTTGCGCAAAAAATGGCTGCATTGGAATCCGAAATCCATGAAATGGCAGGCGAAGCCTTCAATGTAGGAAGCCCAAAGCAGTTGGGTGAAATCATGTTCGACAAGCTTGGATATGAAGGCGGCAAAAAAGGAAAAAATGGCGCCTATTCAACAGGGGCAGATATCTTAGAAGATTTGGCGACAATCCATGATTTGCCAAAACGTGTTTTGGATTGGCGTCAGTTGAGTAAATTGAAATCAACCTACACAGATGCGCTGCAGGATCACATCAATCCAGATACGGGCCGTGTGCACACATCATATTCCATCGCAGGCGCGAACACAGGTCGCTTGGCTTCAACTGACCCCAATTTGCAAAACATTCCCGTTCGAACCGAAGATGGTCGCCGTATAAGAGAGGCGTTCATTGCGGACACTGGCAATGTCCTTGTGTCCCTCGATTATAGTCAAATTGAACTGCGGATTTTGGCGCATGTCGCGGGTATTGATAGCCTGAAACAAGCGTTTCGCGATGGTTTGGACATCCACGCGATGACTGCATCAGAAATGTTTGATGTGCCATTGGATGAAATGACGTCCGATATTCGCCGACAGGCCAAGGCCATTAACTTTGGTGTCATTTACGGTATTTCGGGATTTGGATTGGCCCGCAACCTGCGTATCCCACGTGCAGAAGCGCAAGGATTTATTGATCGATATTTTGAACGCTTCCCCGGGATTAAAGAATACATGGATCAAACCGTTGCCTTTGCGAAAGAGCATAATCGGGTTGAAACCCTATTCGGACGCGTCATTCATACTCCTGAAATCAACGCCAAAGGTCCAACGGCAGGGTTTGCAAAACGCGCGGCGATCAATGCCCCGATCCAAGGCACAGCAGCCGATATTATTCGCCGTGCGATGATCAAAATGCCAAGCGCAATTGACCATTTACCTGCCAAGATGTTGTTACAGGTTCACGATGAATTGCTGTTCGAAGTGCGCGAAGATGCTGTGGATAGTTTAATCCAAGCAGCGAAGGACGTGATGGAAACGGCCTGTGATCCAGTGCTGAACATCGATGTCCCACTGATCGTGGATGCGGGGCAGGGTGCGCATTGGGCCGAGGCGCACTAGGCGCCTTCTAGTTCGTTCGCAGGGATAATTTTGAAAAAACTGCCATTGGACCAAACGCCAAACCATTCGTCATGGATCGATCCGATATCGACCATGCGATAAAAACTTTTGCGATCAATCAATGCCTCTAGGCCCGCGCGAATGTGCACATAGGGCGATGGTTCCCCTGTCTCGGGATCGCGTTTTACGCGAATGGGGTCTTCGCCACTGGCAATAACCATGTCCCCAACATGTGTTTCAAATGTCAAAACTTGATCATCACCTTCGCCAGAAACCGTAAAATCAACGGCGACAAAGGGGGCGTCATCCACGGTGATCCCAACCTTTTCGACAGGGGTCACCAAAAAATACTTTTCGCCGTCCTTCCGCAGGATTGATGAAAAAAGTTTCACTAACTCAAATCGCCCAATCGGGGTTCCCAAATAGAACCAAGTTCCGTCACGCGCGATGCGCATATCAAGGTCGCCGCAAAACGGAGGGTTCCACAAATGCACGGGCGGTGGGCCCTTTTTTCCACTTGCCGCTCTGGCTGCTGCTGCGATGCCTTCTGCTCGGGCCATCGGTGAATTCTCGCCACTCATGACTTTGCCATTTTCCTTTATCGCGCTAGGCTCTTTAGAAACCGTTATTTGATTTAGGGATTCCCATGTCGTCCACAACACTCTCTGACCAGCTAACTAGCCTAAAAGACAAATTGGCCCAGTCCAAAGCGCAAATCAACACACGATTTTTTGGACAAGAACGTGTCGTTGATCAGGTTCTAACCACGATGCTTACAGGTGGGCACGCCGTTTTGGTGGGTGTCCCAGGTGTTGGGAAAACACGATTGGTTGAAACAATGTCCACCGTTATGGGTGTTTCAAATGCGCGGGTTCAGTTCACGCCAGATTTGATGCCGACCGATATTTTGGGCGTTGAGGTTTTGGAAGATGGTGCCGATGGAACGCGACAATTTAAGTTTCAACAGGGGCCTGTTTTCGCGTCTTTTTTGTTAGCGGACGAAATAAACCGAGCTAGCCCACGTACCCAATCCGCCCTGTTACAAGCGATGCAAGAGCGTCGCGTCACAATTGCAGGCAAAAATTATGAACTGCCGAAACCTTTTGTTGTTTTGGCAACGCAAAACCCGATTGAACAAGAGGGCACTTATCCACTCCCCGAAGCGCAGTTGGACCGTTTTCTATTGTCGATTGAGGTTGGTTACCCCGATATTGACACGGAACGCGCGATTATTTTAGAGACCACGGGTGCTGACAATGGTCAGGCATCAGCAGTATTTGATGCAGATGGGTTAATTGCGGCACAGTCATTGATACGGCAAATACCGTTGGGCGAAAATATCCTGTCCACCATTTTGGATTTGGTTCGTGCCCTACGGCCAAACGCGGACGGCGCGCATAATTTAACGAATGAGTTTGTATCTTGGGGCCCCGGTCCGCGGGCGGGTCAGGCGCTGGTGCTGGCGGCCAAGGCGCACGCAATTGTAGAGGGTCGCGTATCCCCCACAA
>JAAEZW010000302.1 GCA_018222665.1 Paracoccaceae bacterium | reverse complement strand
TAGTGGGATATCCTGCGTTTCCAATGATGTGATCAGGGCCGCGTGGTGGCTGATAATTTTGGCGCGGGAGCGTGCGGTGAAGGTGATCATGTTCATCAGCGGCTGCATCGCCTCAACCGCGCCCGTCAGTTGATAGGACAGCACGGGGTTTTGGGCACAATCCACAAAGGATCGGTGAAAGGCCACGTCCGATGCGCACCATTCCTCATCACTTAGATCGGGCGAGGTTTGGCGGTGCAATTCACGGCGCATGACGGACAGTTGCTCTTCGCTGCGGCGCGCACAGGCCAATGGCACACAAGAGCGTTCCAGCGCAAAGCGCGCCTCGCAGGCGACATCAATGTTGATATCATTCATCGACAACAACAGGGTCGATGTGGTGATGTTTTGCGAATAGGCGTCCTGATAGCTGAGCTTATTCACAAAAGCTCCACCAAAGGCCCCGCGTTGCGTGCGGATCAGTGATTGCGCCGCCAAACGTTTCAACGCCTCTCGTACAGTTGAGCGCGAGACAGAAAATTGTTCGGAAAGCTCGGCCTCAGACGGGAGGCGCTCATTCACAATCAATCGCCCCTCAACAATCGAATCCCGAATTTTAGATGCGATTTGAGCCGAAAGATCCGTTGCGTCATTTTGTGTGTTTTTCATTTGTCAGACAATTAAAAGTCTGACATTTAAATTTCAAGCATTAATTGGAATCGCATCAATGGTTTCTGAACACATTCGCAAAATGACAGGATGGCACTGGATCGGCCTTTATGGGGCGATTTTGGTGGCGTGGGCTGTGCTTTATGCCATGTCGCTGTCTGTGGGTGATTTGCGGGAATTGCGGGCGATTTATGGGGCAGAATTTTGGGCAACCCTGTGCGTGGTCAGCCCAGATGGCGCGGGTTTTTTCCGCCTATTCCTGATGTGGTCATTGATGAGTGTTGCGATGATGGCACCCACCGCGCTGCCTGCTTTTGCCAGTTACGATGATTTGGGGGCCGTAGCGCAAACGAACCTGTGGAAATTAATCGTAGGTTATCTGATTGTTTGGATCGGCTTTTCGTTGGCTGCAAGCGCGTTGCAGATGGCGCTGTTTGTTTACGGTGCGGTGGATCAATTGGGGCAATCAACCTCTCGCTATCTCTCGGCTGCTCTGTTGGCCATTGCTGGGGGCTATCAGTTTTCGCATGTGAAAGAAGCCTGCCTGTCCAAATGCCGCGCACCACTGACCTTTTTCATGCAGTATTTTGACGAAGGGGCGTGGCGCAACGGTCTGCGCCTTGGGCTGGTGTGTTTGGGATGTTGTTGGGCGCTGATGTGTCTGGCCTTTGTCGGCGGTGTGATGAATTTGGTCTTTATGGGACTGGCGACTGTGTTAATGGTGGTGGAAAAGCTACCGCAAATCGGAACGTATATAACGAAACCTTTGGGTTATGCTTTGTTGTGCGGTGCAGCACTCATCGCCCTTGGTCTTATTTAAGGAGAACATCATGGCAAGTGATCGTTTAGAGGTACCTGCAAAAATTGATAGCCGTCATCCAGAGGCGATGAAAAAGGATCCGGGCCTGACGCCTTGGGCGATTAAGGGTGAATTGATCCTGAACTGTAACTGTACAGTGTTCTGTCCCTGCGTTGTATCCTTGGGCAAACATGCCCCAACAGAGGGCTACTGTCAGGCATGGGCAGGGGTCCGCATCGACGAAGGGCATTATGGCGACGAAGATCTGTCAGGTTTGAACGTCGGGTTGGTGTTGGAAATTCCAGGCCTGATGGCGCGCGGCAACTGGAAAGCGGCGGCCTATATCGACGAACGTGCAAGCTATGCTGCCTATGAAGCATTGATCAAAATCTTTAGCGGTCAGGCCAAAGGCACAACAGGGTTGTTCAAGGTGTTGGTCAGCGAATTTTTGGGCGCAGAACGCGCACCTGTTGAATTCACAACCGAGGGCAATGCACGCCGCTTGATGGTGGGCAAGGTCATTCAGGGCGAGGTTGTTCCAGTACCTGGTCATAAGGGCGAAGAAATCGTTGTGAAAAACACAGAATATTGGATGGGCCCAGATATCACTGTCGCCACCGCAACCAAGGGCCGTGTGCGCGCCCATGGCCGCGTTTGGGATTTTGATGGCCGCTCTGCCGAGATTTGCCAAATCGACTGGCACGGTCCACGCTAAACCCGTTTTTAATTGAAACAGGGGGTGGGTTTGAAACCTATGCCTCTGTTTCCGCTTCTATTTGGATTGGGAGTCCTAGGATGGCAGGTATTGTTCCATCACGCCGCGTGCGCGGCACCCCGTTTACAGCAGGTGTTCAGGCGGCTGGCGCCAAGGCATATACGGTTTATAACCACATGTTGCTGCCCAGCTATTTTGAAAGCTATGAGGCCGATTATCGCCACCTGAAAGAGCATGTTCAGGTTTGGGATGTTGCCGTTGAGCGACAGGTCAGCATTCAGGGCCCCGATGCCCTGCGCCTGATGAAGTTGATGAGCCCGCGCGACATGGATCGCATGGCGGATGATCAATGTTACTATGTGCCGATTTGCGATCAAAATGGGGGCATGTTGAATGACCCTGTGGCCATCAAATTGGCGCAGGATCATTATTGGCTGTCACTGGCAGATGGTGATTTGTTGCAATATGCGCTTGGGATTGCGATTGCATCAAACATGGATGTTGAAATTGTCGAACCCGATGTGTCGCCACTTGCGGTTCAGGGGCCAAAGGCCGATGAATTGATGTCCCGCGTTTTTGGGGATGACGTGCGTGACATTCGGTTTTTCCGTTACAAACGCATGGCGTTTATGGATACGGAATTTGTGGTTGCGCGCTCTGGTTGGTCCAAACAGGGCGGCTTTGAAATCTATGTGGATGGCACGCAATATGGCATGCCGCTGTGGGATGCCTTGATGACGGCGGGTAAGGATTTGAACGTGCGCGCAGGCTGCCCAAATCTGATCGAACG
>JAAEZW010000301.1 GCA_018222665.1 Paracoccaceae bacterium | reverse complement strand
GTGGGCGGTCTTCCTGCGCATTTTGGGTATGTATCATGTTGTAACGGAGTTTAATAATGGACAAAACATATACACGCTTTTCTGCCATCATGGTTATTGGGGGCGCGGTGTCGTCCATTGCCCTGCCCGTTTTCGCTAAACAGTTTGAAACAAATGGGGTTGCCATCAACGGAACGGACACCGTGGCCTATTTCACGATGTCAAAACCCGTTCAGGGCAGCGCGGATCATGCGTTCAACTGGAACGGTGTCACATGGCATTTTGCATCTGGCGAAAATCGGCAGATGTTTGAACGCGATCCTGATGAATAAGCGCCCCAATATGGCGGGCGTTGTGACTATGCCATGTACAAGAGATATATTGCTCCCACGGTGCCAAAGGCATGGATGATGTATGAGGATCGGCTGTATCTGAATTTTTCCCTGCGGGCACGTGAATTGTGGCTACAGGATGTTCCGGGCAATATCGCCTTGAGGGATGCGAATTGGCCCAAGCTTCAGGATTAAAAAAAAGAGGACCAGTGGCCCTCTTTAGAGTTTCGACATTCAAGCTCATCATTATACCGCTCGATCAATTTTTTGCCTGCGGCCTGAATATCGTCAGGGGCGAGCGCACCCGCCCCGTGTCCTGTTTAGCTACAGCCAGATGTGGCGCCGCATGTGTTACATTTCATGCAGGTGCCGTTGCGCACCAATGTGTAGTTGCCGCAATCGCCGCAGGCTTCGCCTTCGTAGCCTTGCATTTTAGCCTTGGTGCGTTCGTCCATTGCGGTCACAGGGGCTGCAACAGGTTCTGAGACAACTGCGTCTGCCTCTGTTGTGACATCCAGTGCCATTGGCGCACCCTGGACTGCTGGTTTTAGGGTCATCAGCTCTTGCGGCAGGCGTTTACGCAAGTAGCCAGTTGAACTAATAGATTTGAGCATTTCCAATGACTTAGTGGCACTATCTTCACTTACATCAGCAACGTTTGCACCTTCATCACCTTTGTGTAGGTCATCAAAACTTGCGCCCTCTGGTTTAACGTGTGCCAGATCAGTCCGATCAAGGTAGCTGACCGCCAATTCACGGAAGATGTAGTCAAGAATGGAAGTCGCATTTTTGATGCTGTCATTGCCCTGAACCATGCCCGATGGTTCGAACTTGGTAAAGGTAAAGGCATCTACGAATTCCTCTAGCGGAACACCGTATTGCAAACCAACCGACACGGCGATGGCAAAGTTGTTCATCATCGCACGGAAGCCTGCGCCCTCTTTATGCATATCGATAAAGATTTCGCCCAAGGACCCGTCAGAATATTCGCCTGTGCGCAGATACACCTTGTGTCCACCCACGATTGCCTTTTGCGTATATCCTTTGCGGCGCTCTGGCATTTTTTCGCGTTCGGTTTTGATGATCTCTTTGATCACAACTTTTTCCACGATCTTTTCGGCGATGACGGCGGCCTTTTCTTGCGGTGTTCCTGTTTCCAGGATTTCCGCCGCATCCTCATCGTCCTCGATTAATGCCGCTGCCAAAGGTTGTGATAGCTTTGATCCATCACGGTAGAGCGCGTTTGCTTTCGTGCCCAAAGACCAGCTAAGCTCATACGCCTTTTGACAATCTTCGATTGTTGCATCGTTTGGCATGTTGATCGTTTTCGAAATCGCACCAGAGATGAACGATTGTGCTGCTGCCATCATTGTGATGTGGCTGTTGACCGATAGGTAGCGTTTGCCTTTTTTGCCGCATGGGTTTGCACAGTCAAAGATGTGCATATGCTCTTCCTTTAGGTGCGGCGCACCTTCAAGTGTCATTGTCCCGCAAACGTGATCGTTTGCTGCGTCGATTTCGGCCCGCGTGTAGCCCAAGTGGCGCAGCATATCAAAGGATGGATCGTTCAGCTTTTCTTGGGGAATGCCCAAGACTTTGGTGCAGAACTCTTCGCCCAATGTCCACTGGTTAAACACGAAACGGATGTCGAATGCTGTGCCCAAAGCGCCTTCGATTTTATCCAACTCTGCCTTGCCAAACCCATTGCCGATCAGGCTTGTGTGGTTGATCACAGGCGAATTGCCGATTGTTCCATGACCCACGGCGTAGGATACGATTTCCTCGATCTCTGCGCTGCCATAGCCCAATTTTGCCAATGCGGATGGGACAGAACGGTTGATGATTTTGAAATATCCACCGCCGGCAAGCTTTTTGAATTTCACCAAGGCGAAGTCTGGTTCGATTCCTGTTGTGTCACAGTCCATGACCAACCCGATTGTACCAGTGGGCGCAATCACCGATACCTGCGCGTTGCGATAGCCGTGCTTTTCACCCAGTGCCAGGGCGTTGTCCCATGCGGCAACTGACAGATCGATCAACGATTTATCTGGGCAGTTTGCATGATCCAGTGGAACGGGCTTGACGGCCAATGCCTCATAACCGTCGGTTGCGGCCTGTGCGGCGCGACGGTGGTTGCGAATGACGCGCAACATGTGGTCGGCGTTTTTGGCATAGCCTGGGAATGTTCCCAATTCTGATGCCATTTCCGCAGATGTCGCATAGGATACGCCTGTCATGATCGCGGTCAACGCACCACAAAGCGCGCGGCCCTCATCACTGTCATAGCCATAACCCATGTTCATCAACAAACCGCCGATGTTTGCATAGCCAAGGCCAAGTGTACGGAAATCATAGGAACGCTGCGCAATTTCCTTTGATGGGAACTGCGCCATCAAAACAGAAATTTCCAATGTCAGGGTCCACAAACGTGTAGCATGCATGTAATCGTCTGACTGGAACTTTCCGTCCTTTAGGAAGGTCAACAGGTTCATAGACGCAAGGTTACAAGCCGTGTCGTCCAAGAACATGTATTCAGAACATGGGTTTGATCCGCGGATTTCGCCATCCTCTGGGCATGTGTGCCATGCGTTTACTGTGTCGTGGAATTGGATGCCAGGATCCGCGCAGGCCCAAGCTGCATGTCCAACATCCTGCCACAGATCACG
>JAAEZW010000005.1 GCA_018222665.1 Paracoccaceae bacterium | reverse complement strand
CGATGGGGTTAAGGGCATTTCTCTGTTCATTGTGCCAAAGTTCATGGTGAATGAAGATGGATCGCTTGGGGCACGCAACGCGGTCGCCGTGGGTAAGATCGAAGAGAAAATGGGCATCCATGGCAACGCGACCTGTGTCATGAACTATGATGGCGCAACAGGATTTTTGTTAGGCGACGAACACAAGGGCATGCGCGCCATGTTCACCATGATGAACGAAGCGCGTCTGGGCGTTGGCCTGCAAGGGTATTCACAGGCTGAAGTCGCCTATCAAAACGCGGTCGCCTATGCCAAAGATCGCCTGCAAGGGCGCGATGTAACAGGTGTTAAAAATCCCGATGGTCCTGCCGATCCGCTGATCGTGCATCCCGACATTCGCCGCAATTTGATGGATCAGAAAAGTTTCGTCGAGGGGGCGCGTGCGTTTACCTTTTGGGGGGCATCCCTGATCGATCAGGCGCATCGTGAAGGGGATGCGGACGCAAACGGTTTGATCAGTCTGCTGACCCCTGTGATAAAAGGGTTCCTAACAGATAAGGGATATGAATACGCAAGTGCCGCACAACAGGTCTACGGCGGTCACGGATATATCGAGGAATGGGGCATGTCCCAATTTGCCCGCGATGCGCGGATCACCATGATCTATGAGGGTGCCAACGGTGTTCAGGCCTTGGATTTGGTGGGGCGCAAACTGGCCCAGGATGGTGGCAAGCATGTCATGGCCTTCTTTGAAATGGTCAAAAACTTTGCCTCTGAAAACAAAGGATGGGACGAAAATTTTGATCGTGACTTCCTTGGTCCCTTGAAAGCCGCATCCAAGGATCTGCAGGCCGCGGGCATGTATTTCATGCAAAACGGCATGAAGAATCCCAACAACGCCTTGGCGGGGTCCTATGACTTTATGCACATGTTTGGGCATGTATGTTTGGGGTTGATGTGGGCGCGCATGGGCAAAGCATCCGTCGAAGCGTTAAAGAACGGGGCAGATGACGCCGCGTTCCATGAGACAAAGATTAAAACTGGTCGCTACTATATGGCAAGACAACTGCCCGCCACTGCCCTGCATTTGGCCCGCATTCAAAGCGGCGCAGATACAGTGATGGGACTGAGCGAAGATCAGTTTTAGGGAGAGATAGTATGGGAATGCACCACTCAGATTGGATGACGGACGAGCATGTGATGCTGGCCGACATGACGCGTAAATTCATCACCGATGAATGGGAACAGCATTTTGATCGCTGGCGCAAACAAGGTGAGATGGACATTGAAACATGGCAGCAGGCTGCTGAACTTGGCCTGCTGTGCCCTTCGGTCCCAGAGGAATATGGCGGCGCAGGTGGCGATTTCGGACATGAGGCTGTGATCCTGATGGAAGGCAGCCGTGCAAACCTTGCCAGTTGGGGGCATGGCATCCATTCGGGCATCGTGGCCCATTATGTGTTGGCCTATGGAACCGAGGATCAGAAAAAACGCTGGTTGCCCAAAATGGTAAGCGGTGAATTGGTCGGTGCCTTGGCGATGACAGAACCCTCTGGGGGATCGGATGTTCAATCCATCAAAACCCGCGCTGTGAAAGAGGGCAACTCTTACCGACTGTCTGGTCAGAAAACTTTTATTACAAACGGTCAGCACGCAAACCTAATCATCGTTGCTGCCAAGACAGATCCAAGTCAGGGTGCAAAAGGCACGTCATTGGTGGTTGTTGAAACCGATGGCGCAGAAGGATTCACACGCGGTCGTAACCTTGACAAAATCGGTCTAAAGGCGGGCGATACATCTGAGTTGTTCTTTGACAATGTCGAGGTCGCACCCGAAAACATCCTTGGCGGCGAAGAGGGACGCGGATTTTACCAAATGATGCAACAGCTGCCCCAAGAACGGCTGATCATCGGCTGTGGTGCTGTTGGCGCGATGGAAGGTGCGATTGAACGCACCATCGCCTATTGCAATGAACGCGAGGCCTTTGGCAATTCGCTGATGCAATTCCAAAACACCCGTTTTCAATTGGCCGAAGCGCAAACAAAAACCGTTGTGTCACGGGCGTTTTTGGACGAATGCATCCGCGAACACCTAAAGGGCGAACTCAGCGTCGAAAAGGCCGCGATGGCGAAATACTGGCTGTCGGACACACAGGGCGAGGTGTTGGACATCTGCCTACAAATGCACGGTGGATATGGGTTTATGCAGGAATATGCAGTTGCCGAAATGTGGACCGACGCACGTGTGCAGCGCATCTATGGCGGCACGAATGAGATCATGAAAGAACTGATCGCACGCGGTTTTGTTATGAAAAAGAAGTAACGCGCACATCAGGGATGCGCAGATTGGACGAAAACAATGACGATTAAACTTTATTGCTTTGGTGAAAGTGGCCACTCCTTCAAAGCGGCCCTTACATTGAATTTGATGGGCTTAGATTGGGAGGCAATCAAAGTTGATTTCTTTGCGGGCGAAACGCGGAGCGAAGCCTATCGCAGTCAAGTTAACGCATTAGGCGAAGCGCCCGTTCTGGTGGACGGCGATGTCAAATTGACCCAATCAGGTGTG
Source organism: Paracoccaceae bacterium (assembly GCA_018222665.1). Classification (GTDB taxonomy): domain Bacteria; phylum Pseudomonadota; class Alphaproteobacteria; order Rhodobacterales; family Rhodobacteraceae; genus HIMB11. The sequence goes on along the minus strand of JAAEZW010000005.1, from coordinate 17,913 downwards.
ATCCAACATTATTTGGCCGAAAAAACGGGCAAATTCGGCGGCAAAACCAAAGAGGAAGAGCGCGAGGTGTTGCGTTGGATTTTGTGGGACAACCACAAACTTTCCTCGATGGCGGGCATGACGCGGTTTTTGATGAACTTCCTGCCCCCTGAAAAGCAACCCGCAGAAACGATTGCATTCAATCAAGGCCGCCTAAAAAGCGCCTATCAAATTCTGGATGCACATTTGGCAGGGCGCAACTGGATTGTAGGAGAGGATGTTACAATCGCGGATATGACTTGTTGTGGCTATCTCTATTACCCCGAACCGTTTGGATTTGATCGCGCGGATTGGCCAAACATTGATGCATGGTTGACCCGCCTGTCACAGCAACCCAGCTGGAAGGCTCCCTATGATTTGATGCCCGGCAATCCGTCTGAGCGCGCATAATTGGAGAAGATTGATGAAAGACGTATTTATTTATGACGCTGTGCGTACCCCCCGCGGCAAGGGCCGCAAGGATGGTGCCTTGCATGAAGTGTCGGCCCTAAACTTGGCGACGACAGTCTTAAACGAGATTAAAAACAGAAATGAACTGGATGGCCACGCTGTTGAGGACGTGATTTTGGGCAACGTGACCCAAGTTGGCGAACAAGGGGCCTGTTTGGCGCGCACCGCCGTTTTGGCCTCTGATCTGGATGAGGCAATCCCAGGTTTGGCCATCAACCGTTTTTGCGCAAGCGGGCTAGAGGCGGTGAACCTTGCCTCAAACCAAGTCGCAGGCGGCGCGGGATCAGGCTACATTGCAGGCGGTGTCGAAAGCATGAGCCGCGTGCCGATGATGTCAGATGGTGGCGCCGTGGGCGTTGATCCCAGCTTTACCTTTGACAATTATTTCGTCCCCCAAGGAATTGGCGCAGACATTATCGCAACGGAATACGGCTTCACCCGCGATATGGCCGATGAAATGGCCGTGGAAAGCCAGCGTCGCGCCAAAGCCGCATGGGATGACAACCGTTTTGAAAAATCCGTTGTCCCCGTGCGCGATGTAAACGGTTTGACCATTTTGGATCATGATGAATACATGCGTCCCACAACGGATATGCAAAGCCTTGGCGCACTCAAACCGTCCTTCAAAGAACAGGGCGAGGTGATGCCGGGATTTGATGCCATTGCGTTGATGAAATATCCCCACCTTGAACGCATCAACCACATTCACCATGCGGGCAACAGCTCGGGCATCGTGGATGGGGCTGCGGCCGTTTTGCTGGGCGATAAGGAATTTGGCGAACGCTGGGGCCTGACCGCACGTGCGCGGATAAAAGCCACGGCAAAAATTGGGACCGACCCAACCATCATGCTAACAGGCCCAGTGCCCGTGACGCAAAAAATTCTGCGCGACACAGGCATGGAGATTTCAGACATTGATTTGTTTGAAGTGAACGAGGCATTTGCATCCGTGGTGATGCGTTTTGAACAGGCGTTTAATGTCGATCATGACCGCGTGAACGTTAATGGCGGTTCGATTGCCATGGGCCACCCATTGGGGGCAACGGGTGCGATGATCCTTGGGACATTGTTGGATGAAATGGAGCGTTCGGACCGTGAAACGGGCCTTGCCACATTGTGCATCGGGTCGGGCATGGGTGCCGCAACAATCATTGAACGCGTGTAAGGATTTAGAATTATGACAGATTTCACAATGACAACAGATGCCGACGGCATCGCGGTTATTACATGGGATTGTGCGGACAAATCCATGAACGTGTTGAACTGGGATGCACTGCGCACCTTGGATGGGTTCATTGATACCGTCATCGCAGATGAGGCCATCAAAGGGGCTATCATAACATCGGACAAAAAAGATTTCGCCGCTGGTATGGATTTGAACGTTTTAGCCGATCTGCGCAATGCATCGGGCGATAATCCTGCACAGGGCATGTTTGATGGGGTCATGCAAATGCACCACATCCTGCGTAAAATTGAACGTGCGGGGATGGAAGCCAAAACCAATAAGGGCGGCAAACCGATCGTTTCCGTGCTGCCAGGAACAGCCCTAGGAATTGGTTTGGAAATCCCATTGGCAACACACCGCATCTTTGCGGCCAATAACCCCAAGGCAAAAATCGGCCTTCCTGAAATCATGGTTGGCATTTTCCCAGGCGCGGGTGGCACAACGCGGTTGGTGCGCAAATTGGGCGCCATGGCGGCCTCTCCCTATTTGCTTGAGGGGAAAACAATTGCGCCTGCCAAGGCCAAGGGTGCAGGCATCATTGATGTGGTCAGCGATGATCCAATGTCCGAAGCGCGTGAATTTATCCTTAACGCCAAGGATGCCGATATCGTCAAACCTTGGGATCAAAAGGGGTATAAAATGCCAGGTGGCACACCCTATACCCCCTCTGGCTTTATGACGTTTGTGGGCGCATCTGCCATGGTGAATGGCAAAACCAAGGGTGCCTTTCCTGCGGCCAAAGCCCTCTTAAGCGCGGTATATGAAGGGGCGCTGGTTCCCTTTGACACCGCGCTCAAGATTGAGGCGCGTTGGTTCACGAATATCATGATGAACCCCTCCTCCTCTGCGATGATCCGCAGCCTGTTCATCAACAAAGGCGCCTTGGAAAAAGGTGCGGTGCGCCCCGTTGGTATCCCAGATCAAAGCGTGAAAAAAGTCGGCGTTTTGGGCGCAGGCATGATGGGTGCAGGTATCGCCTTGGTGTCTGCTCAGGCAGGTATTGACGTTGTCCTGATTGACCAATCCCAAGAAAACGCAGATCGCGGCAAGGCCTATAGCGCAAGCTATATGGACAAGGGGATCAAACGCGGCAAAGCCACCGAAGAAAAGAAACAAGCCCTGTTGGATCGCATCACCGCAACCACGGATTACGCGGCCCTTGCGGATGCGGACCTGATCATTGAGGCGGTTTTTGAAGACCCCAAGATCAAGGCAGACGTCACCGCCGCAGTCGAGGCCGTGATCCCAGAGGATTGCATCTTTGCCTCCAACACCTCAACCCTGCCAATTACCGAATTGGCCAAGGCATCAACGCGTGCGGATCAATTCATTGGTATCCACTTTTTCAGCCCTGTTGAAAAAATGTTCTTGGTGGAAATCATTCGCGGTCAGGAAACAGGGGATCGCGCGGTTGCCAAGGCATTGGATTACGTGCGCCAAATTCGCAAAACGCCCATCGTTGTGAATGATGCGCGTTTCTTCTATGCGAACCGTTGCATCATTCCATATATCAACGAAGGTATCCGCATGGTGGCCGAGGGCGTGTCGCCCGCATTAATCGACAATGCGGCGCGTATGCTGGGCTTCCCCGTGGGACCGTTACAATTGGTTGACGAAACATCCATTGATCTGGGCGCAAAAATCGCCCGTGCGACCAAGGCGGCGATGGGCGATGCCTATCCCGACGGCGCTGTGGATGAGGTCATTTTCTGGATGGAGGGCCAAGGACGCATGGGCCGCAAGGCCAAGGCGGGCTTCTTTGCCTATGATGAGGCGGGCAAGCGTCAAGGGTACTGGGATGGCTTGGCCGATCAATACCCACGTGCGGCGGAACAACCCTCACTTGTGGACGTGCAGCATCGTCTGATGTTTGTCCAAGCGCTTGAGGCCGTACGTGCACTTGAAGAAGGCGTGTTGATGGACATCCGCGAAGGCGATGTTGGCGCGATCCTTGGCTGGGGCTTTGCCCCCGCAACGGGTGGACCGCTCAGTTGGTTGGACATCCTCGGATCGGCCTATGCGGCGGAACGCTGTGATCAACTGGTTTCGGATTATGGGGATCGGTTCACCTGCCCCGACCTGCTGCGCGACATGGCCGCGAAGGGGCAAAGCTTTTATGGGCGCTTCGGTGCTGACGCAAAAGCCGCCTAAGAAAACCAAATAAAACTCCCAGAAAACGTCGTCCTTTGGGGCGGCGTTCTAAAATTCGACCATACGGTCGGTTTAAAAAACAGACCCTCTGCGCAATCAGGGCAGCACCTGCCAAGGGGGCAGGCAGGCGCTACCCAGCGGTGCCGCCGGGTTGGACATAAAACTTGGGTGTGTGCGTAATGTAGAAGCTTTTAAAAGGCATACTCAAATCGCGCGATATCATCTGCACATATCCGCGCCACATGGTCGCGTAAATCATTTGTGTAATATGCACGATAATCCTGATCACGCACAGATGCATTGGCGTGCCCCACATCAATGCGAAACCCCAGATACTCTTCAAGTGCTGCAATATCCGATCTCAGATGTTCCAACCGCATATACCAATTGCGATGATCTGCGCCAGATAGGCCCTGAACATAACTGCGATACGGGGATGCCTATAATGGGCGCCAAACATCGGGATGGTGCAAAAACCCTGCAAAATCATGCTCCGCTGCTGCACGAACAACGGGATGATCAAAACTTTGTTCGCGCGCCCAGTGATAATAGCTGACCATGCGGTCCCACGGATTGCGCACGATGGTAAAAACGAAATAATCCTGCATTGCGGATGTCTCCACGATCCCATCAATATCCCGCAGTGTACTGTGTTTCCACAAACGCCCCGCGGGTGTCAGACCCGCCAAACGTTTGCGGCGCTGCTTGGCCTTGGGGGTGTCCCCAATGATGATATCATCCGCCTTGGCCCGCGCCTCAAGCGCGAGCGTCATGGATGTACCGCCTGTCTTTGGCGCGTGAACAAAAATATAGCGCCGCCCGTGTGATATGATCATGTCACAGTTTTAGGCGATTTCGCGCCCCGAGCGAAGAACAATAATCACGCCCCCCAAAATGATCAGCGCAAATCCCACACCTTGCCAGAAATCAACGGTCTGACCAAACAACATCAGGGCAAAGACGCTGCCAAAGAGAAAGACCGAGTATTCGAAAATCGCAACGATTGATGCCTCCCCCACTTGATAGGCGCGGGTCATTAATCCAACCCCAACCAAGGATCCCCAGGCTTGCAGTAGCAATATCCACCACGCAGGCCACCAATCGCTCGTCCAGGGACGCACAATGAACCCTGCGCTCCCTTCGGGAACCACTGGGTTTAAAAAGGCAAACGCAACAAGCGCCAACCCCGCCAATACAAACTGCATGCTAAAGAGCACCGCTAACATCGCGCTTGGGGTTTCTTGGCTGCAATAGTCGCGCGTCACAATCGCCCCCAGCGCCCAAAACAATCCCGCAACAATGGGCATGGCAGAGGCCAATGAAAACTGATCCCCCCAAATGTCCAATACCATCAGGGCCCCAAAGAACGACAGGCAAACTGCAAACCACTGCGCCCGCGACACAGGGATACCGCGAAATAGTGCCGTGAATAGCAATACCCAAATGGGCGATGTGAACAGTCCCGCCAAGGCTTGGGACAGGGGAATGAACCCCAGTGCGCCGAAATACCACATCATGCCAAATGCGATCAGTGTACTGCGCAACAATACAGGTTTCCAAAATTTTGGACGCACAGAGAGCACACCAAACACTGACAATAAAATCAGCGTGGGAACCGCAATAATCGACCGCTGTATTTGAAATTGCCACAGCCCAATCACCTCGGCCATGGGACCGATGAAGTTATCAACAAAGCCGATCATGGCCATGCCGCCAATCATCAACCATGCACCGCGTGCGTTTTGTGCCGAATTTAAATTACTCATGGGTCTTTTCTTTTTGGGTAAAGACAGCGTAAATCTATCGCCAAACCGACACTTTTTATGAATTTTGCACTTTGGGGGACTTATGGGCTGGTTAGCGGATGAAACAGGATTGGAAAAAAATGCGGCAAACTTTGTTGCTCTAACCCCTTTGTCATTTCTAAATCGTGCACGCGATGTTTTTCCCAACAAACTGGCGGTGGTTTATGGCGATCACCGTGTCACCTATCGCCAGTATCATGAACGCTGCACGCGCTTGGCCTCTGGCTTGGTGAAATTGGGTGTGGCCTCTGGGGATGTTGTTGCAACGATCCTACCAAATATCCCCGCCCATACCGAGGCGCATTTTGGCGTTCCCGCCTGTGGTGCGATCCTGAATGCGATCAACACGCGATTGGACGTGAACACCGTGTCCTACATTTTTGATCATGGTGGGGCCAAGGTTGCGCTGGTTGATACGCAATTCATCGAATTGGCAGAGACTGCAATTGCGCAAAATGGCGGCACGGGCCCCACATTGATCGAGGTTCCAGATGCCGCCGCAGGGTTCCCCGCAACAGGACGGCACACAACCTATGACGCGCTGTTGGTGGATGGAGATGCGGATTTTCAATGGATCATGCCAGAGGACGAATGGGAAAGCATTGCGCTAAACTATACCTCGGGCACGACGGGCCGCCCAAAGGGTGTGGTTTATCATCACCGCGGGGCCTATTTGAACGCCATGGGTCAGGTGATTAGTTGGCGCATCATCTTGCACCCTCGGTATCTGACCATCGTTCCCTTGTTCCATTGTAACGGATGGTGTCACACATGGATGATGCCCGCCGTTGGGGGCACAATTGTCTGCTGTCGCGATATCACGGCACCCGCTATTTTCGATGCGATCGCGGATGAAAAGGTCACGCATTTCGGCGGGGCCCCGATTGTTTTAAACATGTTGGTCAACGCCCCCGATGATCAAAAGCGCGACTTTGATCACATTGTTGAAGTTTTCACCGCGGGTGCGCCCCCTGCCCCCGCGACGTTGGCCAAAATAGAACCAATGGGATTCAATGTAACCCAAGTTTATGGATTGACCGAGGTTTATGGCCCCGCAACCGAATGTACATGGGATAGCGCATGGGACGATCTGGGCACGGATGAACGCGCCGCGATCAAGGCGCGACAGGGTGTTGCCATGCCCTTTATGGAGGATGTGGCCGTTTGGGACTTAGCGGGCCAACAAATTTCCCGCGACGGCACAGCGCAGGGCGAAATCGTCATGCGCGGCAATGGCACAATGAAAGGGTATTATAAAAACCCACAGGCCACTGCCGAAGCGTTTGAAGGCGGATATTTCCATTCGGGCGATATCGCTGTGCACCACCCAAATACCTATGTCCAAATCGCAGACCGCGCTAAGGATATCATCATTTCAGGGGGCGAAAACATCAGTTCAGTTGAAGTGGAGGGCACATTGATGGCTCATCCCGCCGTATCGCTGTGTGCTGTGGTCGCCAAGCCAGACGAAAAATGGGGCGAAGTGCCCTGCGCCTTTATCGAACTAAAAGAGGGCGCAGAGGCAAACGAGGCCGATTTGATCGCCTTTGCGCGCAAACACCTTGCAGGGTTTAAAACACCAAAGGCCGTGGTTTTCTGTGAACTTCCCAAGACATCTACGGGGAAAATTCAGAAATTTGAACTGCGCAAGCAGTTTCAACAATCACAGTGATTGTTTGCATGGGAACGAATGTGTAGCATTGTGCAAAAATACTGAGCAGACACTTTCGTTTTCATGACCGCACTAAGCAAATACCAAAGATTAGAAGCCTCCGCCCTCTGGCGCGACAGCATCAGTGGTCAACGTCGTGATGTGATTGTATCCCTTGGGGATGCCAGTTTGGTCATTACCGACAAAAACGAACGCCCGCTAACGCATTGGTCGCTGGCTGCGGTGCAACGCGCAAATCCGGGGGCAATGCCAGCTGTTTTTCACCCAGATGGTGATCCTGATGAAACATTGGAATTGGGCGAAAGCGAAACTGAAATGGTTGAGGCCATTGAAAAGCTGCGTCAGGTGATCGAACGCCGCCGTCCGAAACCGGGACGTTTGCGGATCATCAGTTTTCTAACAATCCTAACATTGTTTGCCGCGTTAATGGTTTTTTGGATGCCGGGTGCCATACGCGATTACACCCTGCGCGTCCTACCCGATGTGACCGAGAGGGACATCGGCAATGGATTATTGCAGGAATTGGAACGCTTTACAGGACGCGCCTGTACCTCCTCCCTTTCCACGCGTGCGCTAGATCAACTTTCAGATCGTCTGTTTGATAGGCCCGTTTCCGTCGTGATCCTGCGCGAAGGAGTGGAAAGCGTTCGCGCCCTGCCTGGGAACGTAATTGTGGTCAGCCACACTTTGGTTGAGGATTATGACACCCCTGATGTGTTAGCGGGTTACTTGCTTCAACTCAAACTCGACAGTGAACCACGGGATATGTTGCAACACATGCTTGAAACGGCTGGGTTCATGCCAACCTTCCGCCTGCTTACAGCAGGTCATTTACCCCAAGCGACATTGGCCGACTTTGCCAGAGGGCTGTTGAACAGTCCCGCGGTGATCCCCGAAGATACACGTTTGATAAGTGCGTTTTATGAACAGGAGGTCGCCATAACCCCTTATGCATTGGCACGTGACATCACGGGACAGGATACCACGCATCTTTTATCGGCAGAGAGCACGCGCCCAAGCCCCGCACGCCCCGTTTTGAGCGACACGCTTTGGGTCGGATTACAGGGGATTTGCGGCGGATAATCGAATGGGCGATGGTGTTGCCTATTTCACATAGGCATCCGCAAAACCCGCATTACGCGCACGATCCAGTACACCGCGCAGCTGCGCAAGATCCTAAAATGGCCCTGCCAATATCAAATTAAGTTGTGACCCGTTGCGATTGACCACACGGTGCTCAACAGGCAAACCAACCTGCGCAAGGCGTTTATGCGCACGATCCGCATTCGCAGTGCGCACATAGGCCTCTACCTGAATGTACCGCCCCGCCAACCCAAGGGTTTTGGCCGTTTTCGGCATGACGTTGCGGGTTGAAACGCGTGCTGTGGCCTCGCCCTTATACGCAGGGGCCAATTTCTTTCCGCCGATCACAGGGGCGTCCATTGTCATCAAGGGTGTTTCAATCTGACGGGTCGACATGGGCAAATTCCGCGTCACCTCATAGGCCAACAACTGACTGATTTCTCGCAACAATTGCCGAAACACCGCCGTTGATGTGGCCGTGTCACGCATAAGGGTCAATTTGTGTTGAACAAGTGGATGATCGACGATTGTTAGGTGTTGATCCATGATTTCCGTACCTTTTCACGCAGGGTTTTCTTGGTTTCAGCATCGCAAAAGGCCGCATCAACCGCATTTTCACTCAAAACACAAAATTCCGCAGCACCCCATCCAAAGGTATCCGCCAACATATCGTATTCACGGGACAAATTCGTGTGAAAGAATGGCGGATCATCGGTGGAGACCGTTACGCGGACGGATTGATCAAACAACGCCTTAATCGGATGCTCCGCCCAGCTTGGCGCAACATCGACCCCCAAGGCCACGTTTGAGCCTGGGCACACCTCTAGCGTGATTTGACGGGCCTTGATCTCTTCTATCAGAGCGGGGTCCTTACTGCATTGCACCCCGTGACCAATGCGTTCCACATTCAAATCATGGATCGCCTCACGCATGCTTAGTGGGCCGCCCCATTCGCCCGCATGTGTCGTCAGGCGCAACCCCGCCTCGCGCGCCATATCAAAGGCATAGGCAAAATCACCCTGATGTCCCACGCTTTCGTCCCCACCCATGCCGAAACCAGTCAGGAAATCACCCGCTGTTTCCGCCGCGCAAAGTCCAGATTTTTTGGCCTGCTCTGGCCCAATATGGCGTACGCATGTTGCGATGCCGCGCATCACAATCCCATGTTCCTGATGCGCATGATTGGCCGCCTCTTCAATCGCGGCCAAATAATCACGCCATGCCGCGACATCCGAATTTCCACAAAAATCTGGGGCCAAGAATGTTTCTGTATAAATCACCCCATGTGATACGCATTCTTCTAAAATCGCACGGGTCAGGCGATAAAAATCTTGCGGAGTTTGCAGGACTGTACAGGCGGCCTCATACGTACGCAAAAATTCGGTGAAGGACGTGAAAACATATCCGCCCGTTTCATCAAAAATCTTGGAGAGATCCAACTTTTTCTCAGCCGCAAGGCGGCGAATAAATTCAGGTGGCGCTGCACCTTCGTGATGCAGGTGAATTTCAATTTTTGCGCCGTCTGCTCTGGATTCACTCATACTATATTTTTCCCTTCTCCACCGTAGGGCACATCAAAAAACCGCGCAATTGTTGCCGCCACATCGCTAAACCCGATGACGCCAATGTCCTTGGGGTGTGCACCTGCGATCAATACGGGCACACGTTCGCGTGTGTGATCGGTCCCAACCCATGTTGGATCATTGCCATGATCCGCCGTCAGGATCAGCAAATCATCGGGACGCAACTGCGATAGGACACCCGCCATTTTCTGATCGAACCATTCCAATGCACTTGCATATCCGGAAACATCACGACGATGTCCATAGAGGCTATCAAATTCGACAAAATTTACGAATGTAAAACTGTAATCTGGGGCATGACGCACATGATCATCCAACGCCGCCATCAGGGTTTCATCATCCCCCTTCACGCACAGATCAATGCCGTGCATAGAAAAGATATCGCCAATTTTTCCGATTGCGCGGGTGTGAACCCCTGCATTTTGCAAATAGTTTGTCAGCACAGGGCGCGGTGGTTCAATCGCAAAATCGCGGCGATTAGAGGTTCGTTTCCAACCCGTTTCCTGATCGCCGACAAAGGGGCGCGCGATCACGCGGCCAACCTTCATTTCATGTAACATCGGCGCGATGGCAGCACATAGATCGTACAACTGTTCTAATCCGAAATGGGTTTCATGCGCGGCGATTTGGAACACACTGTCGATGGATGTGTAGCAAATTGGCTGTCCCGTTTCGACGTGACGCTGTCCCAACTTCTGAATGATCTCTGTGCCAGAGGCATGGCAATTCCCCAATATCCCCGAAACACCCGCAGCGCGGCAAACCGCATCTGTGACATCGCCCGGAAAACTAGGTTCTGATTTCGGGAAATAATGCCAATCCCACGGAACGGTGAGCCCCGCCAATTCCCAGTGGCCCGAGGGCGTATCCTTGCCCAGTGACTTTTCGGTCGCCGCAGCCCATGTTGCCCCTGAAACTATGGGTAAATTGGGGGCCATTTCCCCATAGGCCGCATGGATCGCATTGCCCAATCCCAATCGGGTTAATGTCGGCAGGTTCAATGGACCAAGACGCCCCTTATTTGCGTGGCCGTCAGCGCAGGCCTTGGCAATATTCAAAACAGTATTTGATCCCGCGTCGGGCACATCGCCATTGAAAAACCGATCCGCATCGGGTGCGCCCCCAATGCCAACCGAGTCCATAACAACCAAAAACGCCCGCATCACAATCCAATCTGCTCTAGAATAAGAGGCGGTTCATCTACCGCCGCGCTATCAATTAAAATGCTATTTTCTAATGCCTTAACCGCCGCCTGCGCGCGGTCCAAACGATTGGCATGCACCCGCGCGATGACATCACCCCGCCCAACAGCCGCCCCAAGTGGCAGCACATGATCAATCCCAACCGACGGGTCAATCACATCGTTTTCAACGCGTCGCCCGCCGCCCAAATCGACAACCACATTTCCCATCTCGATGCCGCGTACGCCCGAAATGTAACCCGCCTGTTTTGCATGAACCTCTAAAATGACCGAGGCTTCGGGCAGGTATCTGTTCCAATTCTCTACAAATCCAATTGGCCCGCCCATGGCAGCGATCATCCTTGCGAAATGATCCAATGCTGCGCCCTTATCCAACAGATTCTGAAACTGTACGACTGCGCTCTTCATCGGCATATCGTGATGCGTGGCATAGACCTGTGCCGCAAGGTGAATGGACAAATCGCGCAACCGCCCCTTTGTGGATCCTGCCAAAACCTCTAAGGCCGCGCGCACTTCTAAGGAATTGCCCAAGGCAGGGGCCAGTGGTGCATTCATATCCGAAATAATGGCCGAGGTTTTGCAGCCTGCAGCATTTGCCGTTTCAACCAAAGACTTCGCCAAATCACGGGCATCTGAGGGTGTTTGCATAAATGCGCCACTGCCGCATTTCACATCCAACACCAATCCCTGCAATCCAGCAGCCAATTTTTTGGACAGGATAGAGGCCGTGATCAAATCCAAACTATCCACAGTCCCCGTAACATCCCGCACCGCGTATAATCGGCGATCTGCGGGGGCAATATCGCCTGTGGCCCCGGCAATGACGCAGCCAGCCGTCGACAGAATTGCATCCAAATGCGGTTTATCGAATTGCGTGCGCAGGCCGGGTATGGCCTCTAATTTATCCAATGTGCCACCTGTGTGGCCCAACCCGCGGCCCGATATCATAGGCACAATAACACCTGTGGATGCCAAAAGCGGCGCAAGGATAAGTGAGACACAATCCCCAATCCCGCCTGTTGAGTGTTTGTCCAAAATCGGGGCATCAAACTCCCAAGACAGCGTCGCGCCACTGTCCCGCATGGCAAGCGTCAGGTCGCGCCGCCCCGCATCGCCCAAACCGTTCAGGCACACCGCCATAGCAAAGGCGCCTGCTTGTGCATCACTGACAGATTGATCCGCCAACCCCGCCGCGAACCAGTTTAATTCGTCCTGCGTCGGTGGATCGCCGTTTCGCAACCGCCAGATGATGCCAGCCGCGTCCATATCACTGGCTCATGTGATGAGTTCCAAAGGCACCTGGCAACAGATCCCCAATGGTTGTTTCTTGTTCTGTTCCGTCCAAAGTTGCCAACGTTACTTTGACATTAGCGGCACCAAATTCAGCCAGTTTCTGACGGCATCCACCACAGGGGGCCACGGGATCGGGGCTATCCGCGACCACATAAACTTCGGTTAAGCTGTGTATCCCCGCGGCGACCATGGTCGCGATGGCCCCCGCTTCGGCACAGGTCCCTTCCGGATAGGCCACGTTTTCCACATTCACACCACCATAAATATGTCCGTCTGCGCCAATAATTGCCGCACCAACCTTGAACCCTGAATAAGGGGCATATGCATTTTTCCAAACATTCAATGCCGCGTCTCGTAATGACATCTTAAATCCTTCGCCATTTATGTCGTTCAACAGTAATGCGCAGGGTGATTTGGTGCAAATCATTTCCCCTTTTTGCGATCAAATCGACTTAGGACTTTCGTAAGGCAAAAAAATAGTTTAACGCTAAACTATATTTTCTAGTGGGGCTAAAATGTCTGATAAAAAACAAGAGTCACTTCGCCAGGCAGCGCTGAGTTACCATGAATTTCCAAAGCCAGGTAAATTGGAAATTCGCGCAACCAAGCCAATGGCAAACGGACGGGATTTGGCACGGGCCTATTCACCCGGTGTGGCAGAGGCCTCAATCGAAATTCGTGATAATCCAGAAACAGCCTCGAAATACACGGCACGCGGCAATTTGGTTGCGGTCATTTCAAACGGATCTGCCGTGTTGGGATTGGGCAACATTGGTGCGCTGGCATCCAAACCGGTGATGGAAGGTAAGGCCGTTTTATTCAAAAAATTCGCCAATATTGATTGTTTTGACATTGAAGTAAACGAAAGCGATCCTGAAAAGCTTGCCGATATCGTCTGCGCGCTAGAGCCAACTTTTGGCGCTGTGAACCTAGAGGATATCAAAGCGCCTGATTGTTTTATCGTTGAAAAACTATGCCGTGAACGCATGAACATTCCTGTGTTTCATGATGATCAACACGGCACCGCAATTGTTGTGGGGGCGGCTGCGAAAAATGCCCTGTTGGTTGCGGACAAAAAGATTGAAGATATCAAGGTTGTGTCCACAGGCGGCGGGGCTGCGGGGATTGCATGCCTGAATATGTTGCTGAAACTGGGTTTGCGCCGTGAAAATGTATGGCTGTGCGATGTGCATGGCGTCGTTTACGAAGGGCGGACCACCGATATGAACCCACAAAAAGCCGCCTATGGCCAAAACACTGATAAACGGACCTTGGATGATGTGATTGATGGTGCGGATTTGTTCCTTGGCCTTTCGGGACCAAATGTTTTGAAACCCGAAATGGTAAAACGCATGGCAAAGCGCCCAATTATCTTTGCCCTGGCCAACCCAAATCCCGAAATCATGCCCGATATCGCCCGCGAGGTTGCACCAGATGCCATTATCGCAACGGGGCGCAGCGATTTTCCAAATCAGGTGAACAACGTTTTATGCTTCCCCTTTATTTTCCGCGGTGCATTGGATGTCGGGGCGACCGAAATCAACGATGCCATGCAGATCGCCTGTATTGATGGGATCGCCGAATTGGCCCGCGCCACCACCAGCGCCGAGGCCGCTGCCGCCTATCAGGGGGAAACCATGAATTTTGGGGCAGACTATCTGATCCCCAAACCCTTTGACCCCCGCCTGTCGGGCATTGTTTCCTCTGCCGTGGCGCAGGCCGCCATGGACAGCGGCGTCGCAAAACGCCCGATTGAGGATATCGAGGCGTATCGCGAAACACTGGATCATGCGGTGTTTAAATCGGCGATGTTGATGCGCCCTGTCTTTGATGCAGCCAGCAAACAATCCCGCACCATCGCCTTTGCCGAAGGCGAAGACGAACGTGTTTTGCGCGCGGCCCAAGCGATTTTGGAAGAAACCAGCGAAAAACCCGTTCTGATCGGGCGACCCGATGTGATTTCCCAACGGTGCGAACGCATGGGCCTGACCATTCGTCCAGAACGCGACTTTGCCATTGTGAACCCCGAAAACGATCCCCGCTATCGGGATTATTGGGGCACCTACCATGACATAATGGCACGTCGTGGGGTGACACCTGATCTGGCCAAGGCGATTATGCGCACAAACACCACCGCCATCGCCGCAGTCATGGTACACCGTGGCGAAGCCGACAGCATGATCTGCGGTACGTTTGGGGAATACCGTTGGCACCTAAATTACATCGAACAGGTTTTATGTGATCCTGCGCAACATGCCCAAGGCGCCCTATCCCTGATGATCCTAGAGGATGGGCCGCTCTTTATTGCAGATACGCATGTGCATACCTCTCCCACCCCCGAACAAATCACACAGTCCGTGTTGGGGGCTGCGCGACATGTTCGCCGTTTCGGGTTAGAGCCAAAAATCGCGCTTTGTGCACGATCACAGTTTGGCAGCATGCAGGGTGATACGGGTCAACGTTTGCGCGATGCGATAGCGCAATTGGATTTGATGGATTTGGATTTCCAGTATGAAGGCGAAATGAACATTGATGCCGCTCTTGATCCCGAATTGCGGGCACGTGTTATGCCACAAAATCGTATGGACGGGATCGCCAACGTTCTGATTTTTGCCCATGCGGATGCAGCATCGGGCGTGCGCAATATTTTGAAAATGCGCGCTGGCGGGCTTGAGGTTGGGCCAATCCTAATGGGTCTGCGCAATCAGGCCCATATCGTGACACCTTCAATAACCGCGCGGGGCCTATTGAATATGGCCGCGATTGCGGGGGTTCCCGTGGCCAATTATGGCTAGGGCTGTTTTTTCCGCTTAGGACCACGTTTCAGGGCGTGTTCCAGTGCATCTGCGAATTCGGCCCGTTCGGTATCGCTCATCGCGGCAAGATGAGCGATCAACGCCTCTCTGGCATATTCAAGCCGTTCTTCTGATGCTTCTGTTTGATCTTCCATCAGGTCTTCTAAGGCCTCTGGATCAAAGGGGGTTGCCCGCAACAGAACAAGCGCATTTTCATATCCCGCGCGGTCCATTTGGCGCATTTCGCGGGTGTGATAGCTGCGCATGGATTTGCCCAATGCGCGTCGATCCTCATGCGAGAGTGCACGCAAATAGAGCGAGCCCTGCGCACTGGGCGCGCGCTGCGGGCGCATTCCGTCTTGGGTCAGTTTCACGCCAATGATCAAACCGATGAAACAGGCGTTCAGCGCAAGGGATACAATCAACAGAACCTTGGTCCATTTTCTGGGTGTTTTCATCTGCTCACTCATGCGCCGCCATCCACATAACTTAGGTCCAATCCTGAAAACGGATCCACAATATCAAGCCCTTGGGCTTCAAACGGGTTCAGGGAAATGCCCCCAATGTCCCCACCATTCACACCAATCCAAACGCCAAATACACCTGCCGCAATCACCCCTGTCAGAACAGAGGCATCCGCGAATATGTTTCGCGTTGCAAATTTATCTGCCATGGTCTGTCGAACACCTGCCCACCATCCCAGCGATACGGGTTCCTCGATCACAGCGGTCGCCGCATTTGGCTCAGGGATCGTATCAAACAATGCCTGCATGAAGGCGTCACCTGGCTCGGGCGCATCGCGCCTTGCGGCGGCAAATAGATCGTCCAATTGTGCATCCTGATTTTGATCACGCTGTGTCATTTTCATATCCTAACGCAGTTTTTTGCCCGTGCAACTGTGCCTGAAGCGCGCGTTTACCGCGGGCTGTCAAACTTTCTACCGCTTCGACGCTCAATCCCATGATCTGGGCGATTTCAGGGTTTGTTAAATTGTCCAAATGGCGCAAACGCACCGCTTGTGCTTGCCTTTCTGGCAGGGCCGCAAGAGCCGTGTGCAGCGCGCGCGCCCGTGATTTATCCAACATAGATTGATCCGCAGAGGGGGATGGGTCCACAGGATCATTTTTCAAATCATCAAGGGAGGACGATGGGCGTCGCGCGCGCAACCGATCAATGCACAGGTTATCAATAACCCGATAAAGCCAGGTTGCAACCTGTGCCTGATCTTGTTTCCAGTCAGGCGCGATTTTCCACAATCGCAAAAACGCCTCTTGCGCGATATCTTCGGCATCTGATTTGTTTTGCAATCGATAATAGGCATGGCGAAACACCTTGGGACCAAGGCGGCGCGTTAATTCCATCGCCGCCGGTTTGGACCCATTTGCAAACAGAACGAGCAATGCGTTATCCGCTAAATCACCCAAACTGATATCTGTATCCTTCACCATGCCTGTCCTTTATCGAACACCTGAATGGATTGTCACGGAGAATTAGTCGTGATCATTATCCTTATGATCATGCTTTTCGCCATGACGCTTGCCCTTGCGCTTCATCTTTTCCAACTCTTCGGCGCTTAGCATGCCATCTTCGTTCGCATCCAAACGGCTGAACATCTTATCCAAACGCTTTTGTTGCTTGGCCTGCATTTCATCAAAGCTCAGCATCCCATCATCGTCTGCATCCATGAGCTTTAACATTTTGGCCTGACGCTTTTTCATGCGCTTTGTCATTTCTTTTTCGCCGTGGGCGGCCATTTCATCGGCTGACAATTTGCCGTCGTCATTTGTGTCAACCTGATCAAATCGCGCCTTCGCATGAGCTGCGATTTCATCTTTGCTAATCATTTGGTCGCCATTTGTGTCCATCTCTTCGATTGAAAACTTTGGCCCTTTACGATGACCATGATCATCGCCTGAGGCGGCGACCCATGTGGCGCTACCCAAAACTGAGGCTGCGGCGATTGCTGCGATTAGTTTACTGTTCATCTCAATTCACTCCATTTACGTCGGCCGACCACCTTGCCTTGCCGATCTAAAGTAACAAACGAAGGGGCCCGGAGTTTCCGTCGAAATTTTTTGAAATTTATTTGCGACAACCCGCCGCGATGACATTTGCGCGAATTGCCCCCACTTTGTTGCCAACGAAACCTAAGGGGTTCACCATGTCCAACCCAAACAACAGCAAGGCGGAACGCCCAACCATGCCCGCGGTGCTAAAGGGGTGGAAACGCAAATGTCCCCAATGTGGCAGCGGTCCTTTGCTCAGCGGGTATCTGACGGTCAATGACACCTGCACCGTGTGCAGCGAAGAATTGCATCATCACCGTGCGGATGACGGTCCCGCTTATTTGACGATTTTGTTGGTGGGGCATTTGATGGCGCCCTTGCTGCACATGATTTTTGTCAAATACCGCCCCGAACCCTTGGTTCTTTTTACGATATTTGCTGTTGGCTGTGTTGGATTATCGCTCTATCTTCTTCCTCGACTAAAGGGCGCAATGATCGGGTTTCAGTGGGCACGTTTGATGCACGGGTTCCGATAGGGCGATGCGCCCCAAGAATTTGGGGAAAATAGCTTGGACAAAACGGCAATTCGAAATGCGGCAACGATCATCGT
>JAAEZW010000300.1 GCA_018222665.1 Paracoccaceae bacterium | reverse complement strand
CGACAATGACCGCCGCCACCTGCGCTTGCTTGACTTGGGGATCGCTATAAGATTGGTATCTGTGCCAAGCGTTTGACGGTGAAATAGTCTAGCTAAATAAAAAAGGCGCAGAAAACTGCGCCTTTTCTTGTTTTTATCCGTCTTTTGATTACGCACGACGGCGCCCGCCGCGGCGGCCACCACGGCCCCCTGCGGCCGCGTCACCTGATCCTGCAGGTTTGTTAAACGCAATCCATGCGCCGCCATGGGCGTCATTGTTTGTCAACAGGTTGGCCGCGCGGATGGCTTCCATCTCTTTGCCTGCGCGTGGTTTTGTTGAGCCAAGGCCAAACATCTGAACAAACGCTTCATCCTCCATATCCGCAGGAAGGATGATGCCAGAGGCCTCAACCTCGGCCTTTTTCTCGGCGATCTTTTTCTGTGTGACGGGTAGGGCGACAGGGTTCATAATCGCCGATGTCATACCTGCACCCATTGCCATGGGCAGGAATGCGTTGTTGATGCCGTGACGGTTTGGTAGACCAAAGGAAATGTTTGACGCGCCACATGTTGTGTTCACGCCCAATTCCTCGCGCAGTTTGCGCACCAATGCAAACACCTGATTGCCCGCTGTTGCCATCGCACCAATGGGCATCACCAATGGGTCAACCACGATGTCATGCGCAGGGATGCCGAAATCGGCCGCGCGTTCCACGATTTTCTTTGCCACGGCGAAACGCACCTCTGGGTCCTCTGAAATGCCTGTGTCGTCATTTGAAATCGCAACAACTGGAACATTGTATTTTTTGACCAAGGGAAGAACGAATTCCAAGCGCTCTTCCTCACCTGTGACAGAGTTCAACAAGGGCCGCCCCTCGGCCGCTTGTAAACCTGCTTCCAGGGCTTCTGGAACCGAACTGTCGATACACAGGGGTACGTCTGTCAAACCCTGAACCAGATTGATCAAGGCTGTCATCAAGGGGGGTTCAGTTTCGTTTGGGTTGGGATTTGAATTATAAACAACGCCTGCGTTGATATCCAAAATATTTGCACCCGCCATCACCTGTGCCAAGGCGTCTTTTTCAACGGTAGAGTAATCCCCCGCTTCCAATTCCGCAGCAAGCTTTTTGCGACCAGTGGGGTTGATGCGCTCACCAATCACACAAAACGGTTGGTCAAATCCCAAGACGGCCGTTTTTGTTTTTGATTCAACGACAGTTTTTACCATGTCTTTTCTTCCTTAAGATGCGTTTGCAGGGATGGCAGAGCTGCCACCATTGTTATGTGTCCAAACCGCGTTGGTTTTGATCCCACCTAAGGGGAAGAAATGGACATGTGTGATATTGAAATCAGGGTTCGCCGCCTTGTGTGCCGCAAGCTCTGAGAGAACCTGAGTGGGTTCATACGGCAAAAGCAGTTTTGAAACATCCATTGCGCGCTTTTGCAAAACTTTCAGGGAGGGACCGACGCCACAGGCGATCGCAAATTTGATCAATGTTTGTAGTTTTGCGGGTCCTGCGATGCCAATGTGGATAGGCAATGTGATGCCCGCTCCCTTTAGGTCATTTGCCCATCGAATGATGGGGCCCGCATCAAACGCGAACTGGGTCGCAAGCGCCATTTCCGCGTCTGTTGTTTCGCTGAATTTCTGCTTCCACCGAAGTGCTGCATCCACGTTTTTCATGGATCCATCTGGATCGATATCTTTGTTTCCCTCTGGGTGGCCCGCAACGTGCAAACGTTTAAAACCTGCTTTGTCAAACAGTCCTGTTGCCAACAACTGCATGGAACTGTCAAAATCCCCATGTGGATTTGTCACGCCCCCTGCCAACAATAGCGCCTGTTCAACACCGGCTTCGCCATGATATTGTGCGATCCAGTTTTCCAATGTCGCGGCATCCTTGATGATGCGCGCGGGGAAGTGGGGCATAACGTCATAGCCTTCGTTCGCAATACGCTTTGCTGTGGCGACCATATCCTCAATCGGGGTGCCCTCGATATGGGCAATGTACACGCGTGTGCCCTTGGGCAATAGCGCGCGGAAATCTTCAACCTTTTCCGCGGTGCGTGGCATCACCTCAATTGAATATCCTTTAAGAAAGGATTCCATTTCGGGTGAAACGGGTGGTTCTTCTTCTGATTTCTTTGCGAAATTAAAAAGCGCCATGGACTACGCCTCCCATCCATTGTTGTCGATCAACGCCTTGATGCGCTCTTGATCGTACTCTGCCTCAATCCGAAGGGCGGTTGTTTCTGCCGCTTCTTCTGGTGTTCCCTCGACTTGAATGGGATCGGCCTTGCGCCATTCGGACAGATATTCGTCTGTGCCGGCCATGCCGCTTTTCATGGCAGCGCGGTCAATCGCCTGCTCAAAACGTTCGGGCAGGGGGCGTTTGACCCCACGGCGGCCTTTTCCAACAATCACTTGTGCCGGCATGTCGCGCCAATAAACAATGGTTACGTCGGTCATGATCGAATCCTTATTCAAGTTGCCCATAGATAAGTCTGCATTTTGAAATTTCGAAGTCGGTTTTCGACAACTATCGGACATTCCGCGACGTGGGTGCGCCTGATCTGGGTATAATCAGCAATCTGATCGGATCACCAATGCAAGTTTTTCATGATGAAAATGAATGCCCTCCTTGCCCCTGCGACAATTTTGCGTTTGTCCCCTTGCGGCAGGGACAAAGCATGCGTATCTTGAAATTAACTTAAGTCTATCGGAGGGCGTGTAATATGGCGCCCAAGCGTCCATCAGGTGCGGGCGCATTTCCCAAACCGGTAGAGAGCCCCGCGCCAAAGAAGCGACCCAATCCAACGGATCTTTATGCCGCGTTGGATTTGGGAACAAATAGTTGTCGCATGCTGATCGCCCAACCCAAGGGCAATCAATTTCATGTGGTCGACAGTTTTTCCAAATCAGTGCAATTGGGCGCCGGATTGGAACGCACAGGTCGGTTAAACCGTGGCTCGATGCAGCGCACAGTACAGGCGCTGCGTGTGTGCCAACAAAAACTGAAATCCCAT
>JAAEZW010000299.1 GCA_018222665.1 Paracoccaceae bacterium | reverse complement strand
CAGCAGCACATTGGCGATATTCGATCCAATAACATTGCCAATCGCAATGCCCGATACCCCATCATCCACAGCGCTGATCGCAATCAACAATTCTGGTGCAGAGGTTCCAAATGCCACAATAGTTAACGAAACAATCAGCGCGGGCACCCCAAGGCGCAAACTTAGGTTCACGGCACCTCGCACCAACAAGTCACCTGATAGGAGAAGAATGATCAACCCCACAAGGGACATTATCCAAACCATTTTATCAGCTCTTATTGCATCGGCACTGCGAGGTGCCGATCAAGAATTTTCCACATTTCCCGCAACGCCGTGCATTCAATTTCCCTTGTCCCGGAAATCGTAATTTTCCAAACATCGCAAGAACAACCATCCCGACCAAAAATATTGAAACGACCTTGATAATCATATCACAAACCAAATCGAGATAGGGCGATGCGCTCTTCCAGAGTGCCTACAACACTATCTGAAATTGACAGACCAAATCGTTGCGAAAACGAACGCTTCTGTTCAATAACGCGCACTTTGACCTTGTCCCCAAATCGGTCCTTTAGGGTTGGGACCAGATGTCCAATTTCGTCGATCAATCCCAATTCTTTCGCACGCTCAGCAAGCCAAACTTCGCCCGTAAAGACATCAATTTCTTGGGTGATCTTGTCCGCACGCATTGTTTTAACATGCTGAATGAATACGTCATGCACATCCCCCAGGATGGATGTTAGGCGTTCTACGTCCTCTTGTTTTTCTTCGCGGAACGGATCCAGCATGGATTTTGACTTACCCGCTGTATAAACGCGCCGCTCAATCCCATAGCGGGCGATCAAATCCTGCAAACCAAACCCTGCGCTTATCACACCGATTGACCCAACAATTGATGCAGGGTCTGCAAAAATTTCATCAGCGCAAGAGGCCAACCAATACCCACCAGATGCCGCAACATCCTCGACAAAGGCGAAAACTGGGATTTCCTTTTCCTCGGACAGGCGTTTAATGCGTGACCCGATCAGCGAACTTTGAACTGGCGATCCACCTGGTGAATTTACGGAAATGGCAACTGCTGCAGGTTTTCCTTTGGAAAATGCGCGCTCTAAAACTGGGGCCAATGCCGCATCGTTTAATGCACTGCGGCCACCTGTCCCGATCATGCCATGCAACCGCACAACATTGACAGAGGTTGTTTTTCTAAGAAAGGGCAAGCGTAACTTCATGCCTTGCATGTAGACTCGGCACGCTTCACAAACAAGGCATCAGGAAAACCTTTTGCCAAAATTTGTGAAATTATCACGATATTAGCTACGCAATCGCCACCCTGTTGCAAATATCCACGCGACAACGGCGATACAGGCGGCGGTAAATCCACCAATGGCGACAAGGCTGAACAAAATCGGGACATCTGCCAAACCAAAAAATGCCCAACGGAACCCCGAAATTAAGTAGACGACTGGGTTAAACATGGAAATGGTTTGCCAAATCGGTGGCAGCATTGACGTTGAATAAAACGCGCCCCCCAAAAACACCAAGGGGGTCACCACCAACAACGGCACTAGTTGCAATTGTTCAAAATTCTTCGCCCAAATTCCGATAATGAACCCAAGCAGCGAGAATGACACACACGTCAGCACCAAAAACAAAAGCATGACTGCAGGATTTTGTATCACCAAATCAACAAAAAATGCTGAGGTAAATAGTATCACTAACCCAATGAACAGTGCCTTGGTCGCGGCGGCACCGACATATCCCAACAGAATTTCAAAAAAGCTAATCGGCGCAGATAATAGCTCATAAATCGTTCCGATAAACTTTGGAAAATAGATACCAAAAGATCCATTTGATGTTGCCTGTGTCATGACACTTAACATGATTAAACCCGGCACAATAAAGGCGCCATAACTAATGCCTTCAACCTCTTGGATACGGCTCCCGATCGCGGTTCCAAAAACAACAAAATAAAGCGATGTCGAAATCACGGGCGAAATAAAGCTTTGGGTAAGGGTGCGGAAAAAACGCGCCATTTCGAATTTGTAGATTGCACCGACTGCACGAAGGTTCATTGCTGCCCCTCCTTCAAAAGGTTCACAAAAATATCCTCAAGCGAGGATTGATTGGTTTGTAAATCTTTCAAAACAATCCCCTGCTCTCCCAATGCTGTCATCAATCGCGCGATCCCCGTGCGTTCAGCCTGAGTGTCATATTCGTAATTCAACTGAGTGCCATCATCACTTAATACAACGCGGAATTCACTTAATCCTTCTGGCACCTGTTCCATCCGATTTTGTAATTCCAATGTTAGAGATTTTTGCCCCAATCGTTTCATCAAGGCTGCCTTTTCTTCGACCAAACGAATGCTGCCGTTTGCGATAACCGCAATACGATCAGCGATGGCTTCGGCTTCTTCAATGTAGTGGGTTGTCAGAATGATCGTCACACCGTCTTTGCGCAATTCTTCAACGACAGCCCACATACTCTGACGCAATTCAACGTCAACACCTGCCGTTGGTTCATCAAGAAACAGCAAACGAGGTTCATGCGCCAATGCTTTTGCAATCAACACACGTCGTTTCATACCACCTGACAGTTGCATGATCCGGCTATCTTTTTTGTCCCACAACGACAATGAACGAAGAACCTTTTCAACGCAGGCATCATCTTTGGGTTTGCCAAACAATCCGCGCGAAAAGCGGATCGTATTGATCACCTTTTCAAACGGCTCTAGGGTAATTTCCTGTGGCACCAGCCCAATCAATTTGCGCGCCTCGCGGTATTGGCTTTGAATATCAAAACCACCTACTTTGATCTGACCAGATGTTGGTAGAGATATGCCACAGATCGTCGAAATAAGCGTTGTCTTTCCCGCTCCGTTCGGACCCAGTAGCGCAAGGATTTCACCTTCTTTTACGTTCAGCGACGTGTTTGAAAGTGCCGAAAACCCATTTTCATAAGTTTTCGACAGTTCATTAATTTCCAGAATGTTCCGCATCTACCAATCCTGTTATCTTTAACAGTTTCTTACGGTATTGATCATGATTTGTACATTGTCTGGGTTAGCGTCTG
>JAAEZW010000004.1:19426-20734 GCA_018222665.1 Paracoccaceae bacterium | reverse complement strand
TTGGAACGTCGACGTAACCCCAGCACTTTGGCCCCTGAAACACGTTCTGCCATACCGCCTGGAAACGGCCATCGCAGATCGGGGCGATTGAGGATTAGCTGATCAATCTTATACCCTGTCATTGTGGGCTCAATCCCGCGCAAAACAGTTTCGACTTCAGGTAATTCTGGCATTACACCCCCATATTACAGTTTTGGGATTAGCGATGGTTCACGACTAAATAATTTAGTCGCATTGTAACCCCCTTCAATCGGATTATAAGTAAGGGGAAACATGTACTATGGATAATGTTATGACCACTGACGAAAACGGCACAACCCATTTTGGATTTCAGACTGTTCCTGAAATCGAAAAAGCCTCCAGAGTACAAGGCGTGTTCGGTAGTGTTGCGAATAAATACGACATTATGAACGACGTAATGTCAGGGGGCATTCATCGATTATGGAAAGACGCAATGATGGACTGGCTTGCCCCGCGTGCAGGTCAGCGATTATTGGACGTTGCGGGTGGCACGGGTGATATTTCTTTTCGATTTTTAAAGCGTGCAGGCGCAGGACACGCCACGGTGCTTGATTTGACAGAACCGATGTTGGTTGAGGGCCGCAAACGTGCAGAAGCAGGTCAGATGGCCGAACAGCTCGACTGGGTTGTTGGCGACGCTATGGCGCTTCCGTTTGAAGATAACATATTTGATGTTTATACGATCAGCTTTGGAATTCGAAATGTAACGCGTCCCCAAGAAGCATTGAATGAGGCGTTCCGTGTCCTGAAACCGGGTGGGCGTTTGATGGTGCTGGAGTTTTCGCAAATTCCCAACGACCTGCTGCAGTGGGCGTATGATCGTTATTCATTCAATGTAATCCCGAAAATGGGTAAAATGATTGCGAATGACGCAGATAGCTATCAATACTTGGTTGAATCAATTCGCAAATTTCCAGATCAAGAAACGTTTTTGAGCATGGTCAAATCAACAGGATTTGAGAATGCGAAATATCGCAATCTAACGATGGGAATTGCCTGTCTTCATTCTGGTTGGAAAATCTAAATGCGGGGCGTGCACAACATTTGGCGCCTTATTCGGACGGGCGCAACCTTTGAACGGACTGGGGCCATGCGACAGGTATTGGAAGCCGTTGAAGCGCCGCGTGGGGTCCGCATTGTTGCAAGGGTTTTGGGATATCCATTTAAATTGCTTGGCTACACTGGTGATCCGTCGATGCCACCAGTGCCCCGTGCGCTGACGGCGCTGGGTCCAGCGTATATTAAGTTTGGCCAAATCCTAAGCACACGACCAGATGTTGTTGGTAG
>JAAEZW010000004.1:10599-18908 GCA_018222665.1 Paracoccaceae bacterium | reverse complement strand
ACGCTGGATTTGATCGTGAGCGTTTGGGCGAGAAAGTCCTCCAAAGCTTTCTGACGCACGCATTGCGGGATGGATATTTCCACGCTGACATGCACCAAGGTAACTTGCGTGTGGGCACCGCAGGTGAGGTTATAGCACTCGATTTTGGGATTATGGGATATATCGATGAATATACCCGTCGCGTTTATGCCGAAATTTTATTTGGATTTATCCGCCGTGATTATCACCGTGTCGCCCAGGTGCATTTTGAGGCGGGCTACGTCCCTGCCTCACAGGATGTCGAAGAATTTGCGCAGGCATTGCGCGCTGTCGGCGAACCTATTTTTGGAATGGATGCCACACAAATATCAATGGGACGCCTGTTAAATCATTTGTTTGAGGTGACTGAACGTTTTGGAATGGAAACGCGTACCGAACTTATCCTGCTGCAGCGTACCATGGTGGTGGTTGAGGGCGTTGCACGTTCGTTGGATCCCCGCATAAATATCTGGCAGGTGGCAAAACCCGTTGTTGAGGGGTACATCCGCGACAGTATTGGCCCGCTCGCAGTCTTGAATGATCTGAAAAACACATTGGCGGTTGTCGCGCGTTTTGGTCCACGTTTGCCAAGAATCGTTGAGCAGGCCTTGATGAAGCAGGCAACCGCAGGCGATGCGCCTGAGAAAAAATCAAAAAGACCGCTTATTTTTGGCGCCCTTTTGGCCATCATTGGCGCAGGCTTGGGCGCAGCTATTGCGCTTCATCTTTAACGAAGCGCAATAACATTTTGCGGTGCAATTTTTTCACCACTTTCCAGGCACCACCATGATGCCCATCTGCTGCGATGATCTTTTTCCGTTTGATGATAACTGGCACGACCGTTTGGTCATTTGCCATGTTCACCACCTATATCTCACCCAAGGTCAGGTATAGGTGACAATCCTTAACGGGTCCGTTAACACATACAATTTTAATAGCTAAATTCGGCAAAGATCCGATTTAGGTCACCGGCCCACGCACCGTTGTAATGATCCATAAGTTCGTCAGCAGGTGTTTTTTTTGTTTCCACGCTTTCCATAAGCGCATTTAGAAAATGGGTTTCATCTGGAATCATGCCACCCGCACCAGTGCGCGCGCGTTTGGCTAGGCCCGCATGCGCGATGTCCAAAACAGATTTGGAAAGCTCATGCATGTCGATATTGCCAACCTTTGCATGCAATCCATCGACAGATGCTGTCACACGCAGCGCCTCGCGCGTTTCGGCATCCCAATCCTTTACCAAATCCCAGGCTGCATCTAGGCTGTCATGTTCGTAACACAGACCAACCCAAAACGCGGGCAATGCGCATAATCGACGCCATGGGCCGCCATCTGCACCGCGCATTTCAATATATTTTTTAATGCGTGCTTCTGGGAACGCAGTTGTCAGGTGGTCTGCCCAATCGCTGAGCGTTGGTTTTTCACCTGGAAGTGCAGGTAATTTTCCGTCCAAGAAGTCGCGGAAAGATTGTCCCAACGCGTCAATGTATTTTCCGTCGCGATAGACAAAATACATCGGTACATCCAACGCATATTCCACCCAACGTTCGAAACCAAAATCGTCATCAAACACAAATGGGATCATACCTGCGCGGGCATTATCGGTATCGCGCCAAACACGGCTGCGCCAACTTTTGTGACCGTTTGGTTTGCCCTCAAAAAACGGGGAATTCGCAAATAGGGCGACGGCGACAGGCTGAAGCGCGATGCCGACGCGCAGTTTTTGGATCATGTCTGCTTCGGATGAAAAATCCAAATTGACCTGAACGGTGCTCGTTCGACGCATCATCGTGCGCCCCATCGTACCAACCTTGCCCATGTAGGCATCCATCAATTTATAGCGCCCTTTTGGCATTAATGGCATTTCTTCGTGCATCCAGGTAGGCGCCGCGCCCAGTCCAATAAAGCCCACGCCAATTTCGTCCGCGATATCTTTAACCTCTTTCAGGTGAACATTCACCTCGTCACAGGTTTCATGGATCGTTTCAAGCGGTGCGCCCGATAATTCCAGCGCGCCACCAGGCTCTAGGGAAATGTTCGCCCCGTCTTTTGTCAGACCGATGAGTTTGCCAGCTTCGCGGAGCTCTTGCCAATCATGGCGGTCACGCAGGGCGGATAACACAGCGTGAATGGAGCGCTCACCTTCGTATGGCAATGGTAATAAACTATCTTTGCAAAATCCGAACTTTTCATGCTCGGTTCCGATGCGCCAATCCTCTTTCGGTTTACACCCCGATGCCAGATATTCGGCCATTTGTTCATAACGTTCGATGGGGCCGCCACCGGATTGAGGGATCGACATTGATAAGTCTCCGATCGAATAGTTTTGTAATGGGATTAATACGATTTTCTCTTATGTCAATGAATGTACCTTGTTTGATCTAAATATTGATTAGATTGCCAAATCACATCTTCGTGCGACTGATTATCCTCTAGTCGCGACAGGGTGAATTCGACATTCCAATTTGGCAGTAAAACAAATGCGTCAAATAGGCGATCTGCACCCTGAGCATTTGTTGGGATAACCAACGCTGGTTGTGCAGGTTGTTCGATGACCCAAACGTTTTCACGTCCAATTTTGTGCAGCATAACCCGCGTAATATCGCCAACAGCAACGATCCCACCACTTTCGGGTCCGAAATATGTTATTTGCCCTTCCACGAAATGAACAATGCCCTGACCTTCGGTGTTGCGATGAAATCTAAGGCGTTGAATTGCAGAATATCCAAGTGCGATACCAATAAACGTGACTGGATACCCGACAATCATCAGCAGTCCAAAACTGTTTAAAATCCAATAAAGGCCCAAACAAATTGTGCAGAGGGCAATAATCAATCCACTAAACCGTTGAAGTGTTTCAATCGCGTCCTGTCGCATCAGCACCAGTCCCCTAGATGTTCCTGCCACAGAGACAGCGCCGCAACGGCAGCCGTGTCTGCGCGTAAAATGCGCGGTCCCAGGCTAACTGGAAAGGACTGTTGCATCTTTGAAATTTTCGTTCTTTCACGATCAGAAAAACCGCCCTCTGGTCCAATCAAAATCGCCCACTTACCAGACGGAAGGGTACCAAATGCTGTTGCTGCGCCAACCAGACCCTCATCACAGTAAAGCAGATGGCGATCATGCGGCCACTGATCCAGAACAGTATCCAGTTTTTGTAAGTCATGCACGGTTGGCACATAGGTTCCACCACATTGCTCGGTCGCCTCGATTGCATGGGCCTGTAGTCGGTCCTGTCTGATGCGCTCGGAATTGGTGAAGTCCGTTGAAACCGGAAAAATCGCGGCGGCGCCTAATTCGGTGGCCTTTTCCACGATGAAATCTGTCCGTGCCTTTTTAATGGGCGCAAACAACAACCAAACATCTGGGGGCTCTTGCAATGCTTTAGTTTTGTGTATGCATTTGAGGGTGGCGGATTTTTTGTTGCCCGCCTCTATTTCGGTCTGCCATTCACCATCTTTGCCGTTGAAAACCAATATGGCACCCCCAACCGATAGGCGCATTACCGCAAAAAGATAGTTCGCTTGATCACGATCAAGCGGAACAAGTTGCGCTTTTCCAAGCGGGTGATCTACAAAGAGCCTAATCTTGACCGTCATGGAGCCACCTTATGTCGCAATTTTCCCCAACACCAGAGGTAGAGGGACAAGTTTCTGACGCTGTTTCAGGAAATTGGGTCGATCAGCATGCACCGCGGTTTTCGCGTCCATATTTGCGCCTGTCGCGCGCTGATCGTCCGATTGGAACATGGCTGTTGTTGTTGCCGTGTTGGTGGGGATTGGGATTGGCGATTCTGGCGGATGGTCAATTTGCGTTGCACGATGTCTGGATCTTTGTGTCCTGCGCCATTGGTGCGTTTTTGATGCGTGGCGCGGGTTGTACATGGAATGACATCACGGACCGCAAAATTGATGGTGCTGTTGAGCGCACACGTTCCCGTCCAATTCCATCTGGTCAGGTGACTGTGACACAGGCAATCATATGGATGATATTGCAGGCGTGTATCGCTGCATTGATCCTATTTTCGTACAATGTGCAGGCCATCATCCTTGGATTTGCATCGCTTGCTTTGGTGGCGATTTATCCGTTTGCCAAACGATTTACTTGGTGGCCGCAGGCGTTTTTGGGGCTTGCGTTCAATTGGGGGGCATTGATGATCTATGTCGCGCACTCGGGCGTTTTGCGCCTAGAGGCGGTTTTGCTTTATGCCGCAGGGATCATTTGGACGCTGTTTTATGATACGATTTATGCCCATCAGGATCGTGAAGATGATGCTTTGATTGGTGTAAAATCCACTGCGCGTTTATTTGCAGATCGAACGCCAACTTGGTTGTTTGCGTTTTCGATCCTTTCGGCAATTTTACTGGGCATCGCGACGTATTTGGCGTGCGCCGAACGTGGGACGCTCTCAACCCTTATTGCGATGTTGGCGGTGCCTGCATTTTGGATGCATCTGCGATGGCAGATGGGGCGATTTGATGCAAACGACCCAATCCGTTTGATGATGCTGTTTCGCTCTAATCGAGATGCCGGATTGATTGTTGTGCTGTTTTTCGCCATCGCCGCAATGCTATGATTGCAAGTATGCTCTGATCTGATTATCAGTTTTTCTGGGAGCAATCAGGGCATAACATGCGACTATCGACATTGGTGTTTTCATTCGCATTTTTGCTGATCGGCGCAGGCCTTAGTGTTTTTGCCGCAATCTTAGGTGTGAATTTGATTGAAGAGACAACCGAAACAGATGTGCGCCGCGCACTGTCTGAGGCAGGGTATCATTGGGCAGATGTCGAAACAGAAGGATTGCAGGTTTTTGTGATCGGAAATGCGCCTTCTGAGGCGATGCGTTTTAAGGCCAAAAGCGCCGCTGGCACAGTGGTTGACGCGGCCCGTGTGATTGACCAAATGAACGTCATCGACAGTGTCGAAATCACGCCCCCAGAATTCAAACTTGAAATCCTCAGAACGGGCAAGTCCGTTTCATTAATGGGAATGCTGCCTGCGCGCTATAGCGTCGATAGTTTGATCGCCTCGATCAAAGGCGCAGTCGGGCCCGAGGCGCAAGTTTCACAATTGTTGCAAACTGCTGATTTTCCCGTAGCTGAAAGTTGGCCAGTTGCGGTCCGTGCCTCGGTTGAACTCCTATCATTGGTTGATACTGCCAAATTGACTGTGACGACTGGGGAAATTCGGGGAAATATGGTTGCGAATGACTATGCGCAGGGTCAGGCGTTTGAACGTCAAGTTGGCATGATGGCCTCTGATGATCTGACAACCGATATCACAATCAATGCACCCCGCCGTGTCATTGCACCATTTGTATTTTCGGTTTCAAAGGCAGCCACCACGAAAGAAATTTCCGTGTGCACGTTCCAAGAGGAAGCTGCCCTGGACGAGTTTCAAGCCACTGCGGCGAATTTGAATTTTGAAATCAAACGGGATTGTCAGATGGGTCTGGGCAGACCAACGGCAGCGTGGAAAGAAACTGTTTTCGCAACATTAGGAGCAGTTGACCAATTCCAAGAGGCGACAGCCACAGTTTTGGGAACTGAGGTTAAATTGTTGGTTTCAAAGGATACAGATGCGGAATTGTTTAGCCGTGTAAAAGCTAAACTCGCTCGTGATCTGCCGACAGAGTACATGTTGCAAGCTGAGCGACCCGAACCAGATAAAGAGGTGAATTTTGCGCCCGACTTTTTGATCATGATCAGCCCGGAACGAAATGTTCAGCTGCGTGGTATTCTACCAACAGAAGTCGCCAGAGATATGGTTCAAAGCATGGCTGAGGCCCGCTTTGGCAAGGATAACGTGCATCTTTCCGTTCGGTTGGATGACGCATACGATGATGACCGCACGGTCCACGCGCTGACCGCCATTGAGGCAATGGCAAACCTGCGTCAAGGCCGTGCTATTTTATCTTCGCGTGGGGCTGAGATTTCCGGCCAAACTTACGATGAAACATTGAACGCGCAAATTACGGGATTGTTCCAAGATAAGTTATCAAAGTATCAGGCTTTGTCGCTTTCTATAGATACATTGGAAGAACCCCATCACGAAGAACCCTTGGGTCCATCAACAGATGAATGTATCGCTGATATCGGTGCATTGACTTCTGAGCGGAAAATCAATTTTGAGCCAAGCTCTGATCGTGTCGATTTGAAGGCCCATCAGGTGTTGGATGATATCGCGGATGTTTTGCGTGAATGTGGTGAAATACCATTGGAAATTGCAGGGTACACAGACAGCCAAGGGCGCGCTGAAATGAATTTGGGACTGAGCCAATCGCGCGCGACATCCATCCTAAACGAATTGCAGCGCCGTCGCGTACTAACATCATCTTATGTTGCGAACGGATATGGCGAAGCCAATCCAATCGCAGACAATGAAACGGAAGAGGGGCGCGAAAAAAACCGCCGCATTGAATTCCGTTTGCTAGACACACATCAACACGATCACCCTGAAGGTACAGATCATGAATAGACTTGAATTTATCATCGCCATTTCGGCAGTTTTATTTGTGGCCTTTTCACTGGGTTGGTTTTCGCACTGGCTGCTGCGCCGCTTTACGCGAGTGTCCAAAGCGGATTTGGGTGAATTTGAAAAAATGGCACAAGAGCTTCACGAAGCCGAAGAAGCGCGTGACCAGGCAATCACCTATTTGCAACAACGCGAGGCGGAATTGAAAAGTCAGCTAACCCAAACTGATGCCGAATTGCGTGCCGCAATGGATGGCCTGCGCGAAGCGCGGTTAGAGGCAGAAGAGCTACGTGCCGATATCGAAAAAATTTCAGTACCCAAAGAGTGATTTACCAACGCGATAGGGCGTCTTCGTCCTCGGGTTTTGCGTCAACCCAACGTGGCTCTCCGTTCACGATTTCCTTTTTCCAAAATGGCGCACGTGATTTCAAATAATCCATCAAAAATTCGGCCCCTTGGAATGCATCATTTCGGTGCGGCGCTGCTGTTGCAACCATCATGATCATTTCCCCTGGTTTCAGGGAACCATACCGATGGATCACTAAAACTTCGGCAAGCGAAAATCGGTCTTTTGCAGTTTGGGCGTGGGCCTTGATCGCCTTTTCGGTCATTCCTGGGTAATGTTCAATTTCCATGGTGCTTAGGCCGCCCAATTCATCATCGCGCACGATCCCACAAAATGTGACAACCGCGCCCACATGCGTATGACCTTGGGCAAATGCGTTTGACAATGCGCCATAATCAAATGGTTCGGCCTGCACAGAAATCTTCATATCACCCACCTGTCATCGGTGGGAAAAATGCTACTTCTTTCGCGTTTTCTATGGAACTGTCCATGTCGACAAGGTCCTGATCTATGGCCACGCGAATGGTGTTTAGATCGGAGAACGCGACGGCATAGCGCTCTTCTTTTTGTTTCAATTCCTCAATCAAATCCCGAACGGTTTTTGCATTGGTTTCGTGGCTTTCACGTGCCTCGCCGATGCGTTCGCGCACCCATGCGAAATAAACCAGCTCAATCATGTGTCATCCTTTAAGTGTGGCAGCGACTTGGCAAAGTAATCAATGCCAGTGATTAATGTTAATGCCGCTGCGATCCAAAGCAACCAGAGACCTATTTGGCCAGACCAATACGTTGCCTCTAACTTCCATACTAATCCAAGTTCATCGACAACATCGCCCTCAATGATCCCCGCGATGATATCGTCGTTCATGCCATATGCGGACATTCCCACATAGTGTTCAAACACGCCTTGCGAAAACAGGGTTGCGATCGCAATCATTTGGGCGGTTGTTTTCAGTTTTGCCAGTTTTGTCACTTTCAACGTGCCAGCCGTGTCGCCAAGAAATTCGCGCAGTCCTGAAACGAACACTTCGCGAAACAAGATCACTGTGACAGGCAGGACAAGCCAGGGTGACATCGACGAATATCCAACAATGATCATCAGGGCGATAACGACCATCGCCTTGTCTGCAATTGGGTCCAGCATCGCGCCAAATTTGCTTTCCTGACCCCACGCGCGCGCAAGGTAGCCATCAAACCAATCGGTTAATGCGGCAGATACAAATAAGATTAGAGCGAACCAGTCGGCATAAGGTCGTGTAAAATACAAAAACATCAGGGCGACTGCAGGTGCCGCCAGCAGTCGAAGGGTTGTCAAAACGTTAGGTAGTGTCCAAGTCATGCTATGTCATACCCAATTTAAAAACCTAGGGAAAGCGATTGCCGTGCTTCAACCTCTATTAAATACAGATTTAATTCGCTAAGTAAGTGGTATCCAAGGATATTCCATGACTTCGTTCAACATATCGAT
>JAAEZW010000004.1:0-10372 GCA_018222665.1 Paracoccaceae bacterium | reverse complement strand
TAGAGCGTGAAATCATTGACCATCCATCCGTCACCGCCGCCAGTTTGAACCGCGTGGCGCAAAGCATCTGGGTCGAATTTATCGCTGGAACGGCCACCCCAGATGAATTTTTGGAAATTATTGAACGCGCGGGATTCGTTGGACAGGTTGAGCGGCAAGGTGAAATTCAGCCTATCCGAAACATGGATTTCCGGCGTGCTACTTGGGCGGCGCTTCTTACGCTTCCTGTTTTTGTCGTTGAAATGGGTGGGCACATTTATGCACCAATCCATGCCTTCGTTCATAGCCTTATCGGGATGGATCGATGGGCATTGATGTCATTTCTGTTGATTTCGGCCGTGATGATTTGGCCGGGGCGTGCGTTTTATACGATTGGGCTGCGGGCATTGTTAAAAGGTGCGCCTGAAATGAATTCATTGGTGGCACTTGGGACATTGGCAGCATGGGGATTTTCAACCTGTGTTGTTTTTGCCCCAGACCTATTGCCCAGTGATCAACATTTTCTGTATTTCGAGGCTGCTGGTGTCATCATAACCCTTATTTTATTCGGGCGATTTATGGAAAGTCGTGCCAAGGGACAGGCAGGTGCCGCGATTGAACGCTTGATCGGGCTTCAACCCCAAACGGCCTGGATCAAATTCGAGGATGGGTTTTCCGAGATTCCAATTGATGAGGTACAAAAAGGCGCCATTGTGCGCGTCAAGGCCGGTGAAAAAATTCCAGTGGACGGTGTGGTGATCGCGGGCGAAAGTTATGTTGATCAGGCCATGATAAACGGTGAACCGATTCCCGTTGTTCGATCCATTGGGGATCGTGTGATTGCGGGTACCGTCAATCAGGATGGAACATTGGACATCAAAACAACGGGTGTCGGTGCCACCGCAATGCTAGCGGGCATTGTCCGTTTGGTTCAGGATGCGCAGGCCACCAAACTCCCCGTTCAAAAACATTTGGATGTGGTGATCCGCATATTTGTACCTACGATTTTATTTATCGCATTGGGAACTTTTTTGGGTTGGCGTTTTCTTGCGCCAGATGCAGGCGTTAATTCGGCCATTATCGCCGCGGTTAGCGTGCTGATCATTGCCTGCCCATGTGCGCTTGGTCTTGCGACGCCTACCTCAATTTTGGTCGGCACGGGCCGTGCCGCAGATTTGGGGGTTTTGTTTCGGCGTGGCGATGGTTTGCAACTGCTGGCTGATGTGAAGGCGATTGCGCTGGATAAAACGGGCACGCTTACCACTGGTCGCCCAAGTGTCACATCCTTACATCAATCCCACGAACATGCATCAGAGCTTACCTCGCTGCAGTCCCGCAGCACCCATCCGATTGCCAAGGCGATGGAGGCAATGGCGCGGGACAGCGTTGCCACGCTGATGGCGGTACAAGATTTCCGCGCAGAGCGTGGACGCGGAGTGATGGGTTCGATCAATGGCACTATCTGGCGCATCGGATCAGCTGCGATGATGAGCGAGGCAGGAATTTCAGTACCTGATGTGACTGGCCCCAAAGCTGTCTCGTTGATCTACGCGGCCAAGGGGCACGATGTAGTGGGTGTTTATGCCGTTCATGATGAAATCCACCCCAAAGCGCCCGCGTTAATAGCGAGGTTGAAACAGCGTGGGATAGAACCCGTAATGATCACGGGTGATCAGAATGCAGCGGCGCAGGCGGTCGCGGATCAGTTGGGTATATCCACATTTCACGCCCAAACATTGCCGGCTGACAAGGCCAATTTGGTCAAAGCATTGCAGCAATCACATGGGATCACCGCATTTCTGGGCGATGGCGTAAATGACGCCCCTGCAATGGCGCAGGCTGATGTTGGGATCGCAATTGGAACAGGCAGCGATATCGCCATTGAAAGCAGCGATGTGGTTTTGGTCGGAGGTGATCCAGCAGGTGTTTTGGTTGCGCAAAAATTGGCAAAGGCCACAATGGTGAACATTAAGCAGAACCTGATTTGGGCCTTTGGTTATAACGTTGTTTTGATCCCAGTTGCAGCAGGGGTAATGGTGCCGTTTGGATTTGGGATGCTAAATCCGATACTGGCCGGTGCCGCCATGGCGATCTCATCAATCTGCGTAGTTAGCAATGCGCTGCGTTTACGCCGTGCGTAGTTTATTTGGACAGCAGATGCGCTGCCTGTCGCAGTCCTAATTCATAACCATTTGTTCCGCAGCCAACCACAATGCCATCGGCGCGCAACGAAACATAGGAATGATGACGGAAATCTTCGCGCTTGTGGATGTTCGAAATATGTACCTCGATCACTGCACCTTCAAATGCATGGAGTGCGTCCAAGATACCGATTGAAGTGTGGCTATAGGCGGCTGGGTTCATCACGAGGGCGTCAAACTCTTCACGGGCCTCTTGGATCAATGTGATCAATTCGCCTTCATAATTGGACTGCTTACAGGTTACGGCCAAGCCCAAATCAGCGCCAACATTCACGCAGTTTTGTTCAATATCGGCAAGTGTTTCGTACCCATAAACTTCGGGTTGACGTTTGCCCAGCATGTTGATGTTGGGACCGTTTAGAACCAAAACTTTTTTCATCTGCTCTTTCCTTTGCCACAAGCCCAATTTGGCGTGGGGACTTCAATAACACAATCGCTAAAAATAGGCCAACCCTAGTAATCCAAGGCCCAGGATCACCCGATAAATGACATATGGCGTAAAGCTGACGCGTATAAGCCAGCGCATCATGAGCGTTAACGCCAAAAACGCAGCAACGGCTGAAAATAAGATGGCCAGTAATATTTCGCCCAGCGGCACAGACGATTTTTGGCCAATAACGTCCAATGTTTCCATCCCACCCGCGGCAACGATTGTGGGAATGGACATTAACATCGCCAGACGTGCGGCGTCGATGCGTTTGTAGCCAAGCAGACGCGCACCTGTAATGGTGATGCCAGAGCGCGATGTGCCAGGAATAAGCGCAAGCGCCTGCCACATCCCAAGGACAAACGCATGTTTAAATGTCCATGTTTCGGCCTGTCGCGCCATCGGCATTTTGCTATCTGCCCACCATAAAAGAATACCAAACAATAGCATAGTCCATCCAATGATTGCGATGCTATTGCGCATGGCATCTGATGCCCCACTAAGTTTTAGGATCGCGCCAAAGATGATTGCGGGAATCGTTGCAATGATTAATGCCACTGCCAAATGCGCGTTTCGGGTATGTAATTGCCCCTTGAACAGCCCCAAAAACCCAAAAAATGCATTTTTTATATCGCCCCGAAAATACAGGACCACCGCGATAAGCGTTCCTAGGTGCACCGCGACATCAATAATTTGCCCCTGATCATCAAAGCCAACCGCCTGTGGAAGCAAAATCAAATGTGCACTTGATGAAATCGGCAAAAATTCCGTAATACCCTGAATTATTGAGATAATTATAAGATTAAGTAGGGTCATAACCTGTCCAACGCTGTCTTTAGTATTCGATATACGCTAGAAAACCGAACTTTGCATTTCCTATATTAAGACCGAATCGGACCTAAAAACCACTGATTGAAAGTCCATTTGAATCTACGTGTGCCGCAGTTTTCGATAAAAGGTCAGCAATAATGACTTTTATTGTGTTTGTTCATGGTGTAGATGACGCATGAAACTCAGTTAGGAGACAATTATGGCAAAACAGCCAATGTTGAAATTTGTGAAAATCGATCGCGAGATGCCGCATAAACGCGCTGCAGACACGCGGAACAAAGATTTTAACGAAATCTATGCTGAGTTCGCAGCCGAAAAGGCAAAAGAACAAGCGAGTCGTTGTAGCCAATGCGGCGTACCGTATTGCCAATCGCATTGCCCGTTGCACAACAACATCCCAGACTGGTTGCGCATGACGGCCGAGGGTCGTTTGCAAGAGGCCTATGAAACCTCACAAATGACGAATACCTTTCCAGAGGTCTGCGGACGCATCTGCCCACAAGACCGTTTGTGTGAAGGCAACTGTGTGATCGAACAATCGGGTCATGAGACTGTAACGATTGGGGCCGTTGAAAAATACATTACGGAGGCGGCTTGGGAAAATGGCTGGGTCAAATCAATCTCACCCGCTGCTGAATTGACGCAAAGCATCGGTATCATTGGCGCGGGTCCGGGTGGTATGGCCGCTGCGGACCGTTTGCGCCGCGCGGGGTACCAGGTAACGGTTTATGACCGCTATGATCGTATGGGCGGTTTGCTCACCTACGGTATTCCCTCCTTTAAGTTGGAAAAATACGTCATTGAACGCCGCACAAATCAGTTCGCGGAAGGCGGCATTGATATGCAGCTGAACACAAATGTTGGTGTGGACATCACATTCGAAGAATTGCGTGAAAAGCATGATGCCATCCTGATCGCGACAGGTGTCTATAAACTGCGCGAATTGGACGACAGCACCTATGGCAATGACCTGACAGGGAATGTTCAGGCGTTGGGCTACCTAACTGCGTCGAATAAGGCGAACTTTGGGGATGATGTGCCCGAACACAACGATGGCACCCTGAAAGCAGCGGGCAAACGCGTGGTCGTCATCGGCGGTGGTGACACGGCAATGGACTGCGCGCGCACAGCGTTGCGTCAAGGGGCCGAAAAGGTAACTGTGATGTATCGCCGTGACCGTGAAAACATGCCGGGATCACAACGCGAAGTACAAAACGCCGAAGAAGAAGGCGCAGTGTTTGAATGGCTATCTGCGCCATTGGGGTTTGTATCGAACAACAACGTCACTGATTTTGCAAACCCTGGCCAGCAATCTGGCAAGGTTACTGGCGTTGTCGCGCAGCGTATGCGCCTTGGGGCACCGGATGCCTCTGGTCGTCGCACGCCCGAAGTGATGCAGGGCAGCGAATTTTTGATCGAGGCGGATATTGTCGTGAAAGCATTGGGTTTCACGCCAGAAGATTTGCCAACGCTTTGGGGTCAACCTGAACTACCAGTCAGCCGCTGGGGAACGATCAAGGCGGAGTATGGCACGGGTCGCACGGACCTTGAGGGTGTCTATGCCGTGGGTGATATTGTGCGCGGTGCGTCACTTGTTGTGTGGGCAATTCGCGATGGGCGCGAGGCCGCAGATGCCATCATCGCGGACCTAGAATCCAAACAAACGATCGCCGCTGAATAACCATATGTTTCACGTCGGTATCGCGTCGGTATTACGTCGGTGCAAACGTTAAAAATTACCTAATAGGGTGCCTTGCACCTTGGGAGACTGAAATGACAAAATTTGATGAAAACTGGGTCGCCGCAGAAGAAGCCAAGCGCCAATGGATGGCAGAAAACGGACTGTATCGCGAAGAGTATGAACACGCCTCTTGTGGGGTAGGTTTGGTTGTCTCAATCGATGGAAAGCCAAGCCGTAAGGTTGTCGAAAACGGGATCGCGGCGCTGAAGGCTGTTTGGCACCGTGGTGCTGTGGATGCGGACGGTAAAACGGGTGATGGCGCGGGTATCCACGTTCAGATCCCTGTTCCGTTTTTCTATGATCAGGTGCGCCGCACAGGTCACGAACCACGCAAGGGTGAATTGATTGCGGTTGGTCAGGTATTTTTGCCACGTACAGATTTCGGCGCCCAAGAGACATGCCGTACAATCGTAGAAAGCGAAATTCTACGGATGGGTTATTTCATCTATGGTTGGCGCCATGTTCCTGTTGAGGTTGATTGCCTTGGCGACAAGGCGAACGCCACACGTCCAGAGATTGAGCAAATTCTAATCTCAAACAGCAAGGGCGTGGATGAGGAAACATTCGAACGCGAACTATATGTAATCCGCCGCCGCATTGAAAAGGCTGCCGCTGCTGCAGGCATCAATGGCCTATACCTTGCGTCGCTTTCATGCCGTTCCATTATTTACAAGGGCATGATGTTGGCGGAACAGGTTGCTGTGTTCTATCCCGATCTGATGGACGAACGCTTTGAATCCGCTTTCGCATTGTATCACCAGCGTTATTCAACAAACACATTCCCACAGTGGTGGTTGGCACAACCGTTCCGCATGTTGGCGCACAACGGTGAAATCAACACGCTTAAAGGCAACGTAAACTGGATGAAAAGCCATGAAATTCGCATGGCGTCCTCTGCGTTTGGCAATATGGCCGAAGATATCAAACCAATCATTCCAGGCGGATCATCCGACTCGGCTGCATTGGATGCGGTGTTTGAGGTTTTGGTGCGCGCAGGTCGTAATGCGCCAATGGCGAAAACCATGTTGGTTCCAGAAAGCTGGTCAAAACAGGCCAAGGATCTGCCACAAGCATGGCGTGATATGTATTCCTATTGCAACTCTGTGATGGAACCATGGGATGGCCCTGCCGCGCTTGCCATGACAGACGGGCGCTGGGTCTGTGCGGGTCTGGATCGCAATGGTCTGCGCCCAATGCGCTATGTTATCACCGGTGACGGTCTGTTGATCGCAGGGTCCGAGGTGGGCATGGTTCCCACGGATGAGGCGATTGTACGCGAAAAAGGCGCGCTTGGCCCAGGTCAGTTGCTGGCGGTCGATATGGCCGAAGGCACATTGTACCACGACACTGAGATTAAAGATAAACTGGCAGCGGCCCAGCCTTTTGGCGAGTGGGTTGGCAAAATCAAAGACCTTGATGAAGCGCTGGCACAAGTCACTGAAAAACAACTGTTCAGTGGTGAAGAATTGCGCAAACGTCAGATTGCTGCTGGTTATAGCATTGAAGAGATTGAACAAATCCTTGCCCCAATGGCAGAGGACGGCAAAGAAACATTGGCGTCCATGGGTGACGACACGCCATCCGCGGTTCTGTCGAAAAAATATCGCCCGCTAAGCCATTATTTCCGTCAAAACTTCTCTCAGGTGACGAACCCACCGATTGATAGTTTGCGTGAATATCGCGTGATGTCGTTGAAAACACGTTTCGGTAACCTGAAAAACGTGCTGGACGAAAGCAGCGCGCAAACCGAAATCTTAGTGTTGGATAGCCCTTTTGTCGGCAACGCCCAGTGGGACGTTCTGATGGAGAATTTCAACGCGGATATGGTGTCAATCGACTGTACCTTTGACCCAAGCCTTGGTCAAAATGCATTGCGCGACGCGCTTCAGCGTATTCGCAGCGAGGCCGAGGATGCGGTGCGTTCAGGTGCGGGCCATTTGGTCCTAACAGATATCGCATCAGGCGAGGGTAAAACAGCAATGCCAATGATTTTGGTAACATCAGCTGTGCATTCGCATCTAACACGGAGTGGATTGCGCACATTCTGTTCCCTAAACGTGCGTTCCGCAGAATGTATTGATCCGCATTACTTTGCCGTTTTGATCGGCTGCGGTGCAACCGTTGTGAACGCCTATCTGGCAGAAGATACATTGGCAGATCGCATTGATCGTGGATTGTTGAACGGTCCATTGACCGAAGCGATGAGTCGCTATCGCGAAGCGATTGACCAAGGTTTGCTAAAAATCATGGCGAAAATGGGTATCTCTGTGATTTCCTCCTATCGTGGTGGTTTGAACTTTGAGGCGGTTGGCCTGTCGCGTGCGATGTGTGCAGAATATTTCCCAGGGTTGATCAGCCGTATTTCAGGGATCGGTGTGTCAGGCATCCAAAAGAAATCCGTTGAAATCCACAATGCGGGCTGGCAGTCCGTTGGAATTTTGCCAATCGGTGGTTTCTATAAATCACGTAAAACTGGTGAAACCCATGCGTGGGAAGCACAGACAATGCATATGATGCAGGCGGCGTGTAACCGCGCGAGCTATGATCTGTGGAAACAGTATAGTCAGCGTATGCAAGCCAATCCGCCCATTCATTTGCGCGATCTATTGGCCATCAAACCTATCGGTGCGCCCGTACCGTTGGAAGAAGTGGAAAGCATCACATCAATTCGCAAGCGGTTTGTAACACCGGGTATGTCATTGGGTGCTTTGTCGCCAGAGGCGCACAAAACCCTAAACGTTGCGATGAACCGCATTGGGGCAAAATCAGACAGTGGTGAGGGCGGAGAAGATCCCGCACACTTCCACCCTGAACCAAACGGGGACAACCCATCGGCCAAGATTAAGCAGGTTGCTTCTGGTCGTTTTGGTGTAACCGCGGAGTACCTAAACCAGTGTGAAGAGCTTGAGATCAAGGTCGCGCAGGGTGCAAAACCCGGTGAAGGTGGTCAGTTGCCAGGTATGAAGGTGACAGATCTGATTGCGCGTTTGCGTCACTCGACCAAGGGTGTAACATTGATTTCACCACCGCCACACCACGACATCTATTCGATCGAGGATTTGGCGCAGTTGATCTATGACTTAAAACAGATCAACCCACGCTGTAAGGTAACGGTGAAATTGGTTGCGGCCTCGGGTGTTGGGACCATCGCCGCAGGTGTCGCCAAGGCCGAAGCAGACGTCATTTTGATCTCTGGTCACAACGGCGGCACAGGCGCATCGCCTGCAACCTCGATCAAATTCGCAGGTTTGCCGTGGGAAATGGGTTTGACAGAAGCGCACCAAGTGCTTGCCATGAACAATCTACGCGATCGTGTCACATTGCGGACTGATGGTGGTCTGCGCACAGGTCGCGATATCGTCATGGCCGCGATGATGGGAGCCGAAGAATATGGCATCGGTACTGCCGCGTTGATTGCGATGGGCTGTATCATGGTGCGTCAGTGTCAGTCGAACACATGCCCCGTGGGTGTATGTACGCAAGACGAAGCCCTGCGTGAAAAATTCACGGGCAATGCGGACAAAGTTGTCAATCTGATCACTTTCTATGCGCAAGAGGTTCGTGAAGTCTTGGCCTCAATTGGGGCGCGTTCTTTGGATGACGTAATCGGTCGCGCGGACCTGTTGGGTCAGGTTAGCCGTGGTTCTGATCACTTGGATGATCTGGACCTGAACCCGCTGTTGATCAAGGTAGATGGCTCTGACAGTATCAAATATGATCGTGATCGTCCACGCAACGTGGTTCCTGATACATTGGATGCCGAAATCGTTAGGGACGCAGCACGTTTCCTAAACGATGGTGAAAAGATGCAGCTGTCTTATGCGGTGCAAAACACGCATCGTACGGTAGGCACACGCACCTCGAGCCATATTGTCCGGAACTTTGGCATGCGGAACAGCCTGCAACCAGATCACCTAACCGTGAAACTGACAGGGTCTGCTGGTCAGGCGCTTGGTGCATTTGCGGCACCTGGTCTTAAGATCGAAGTGTCGGGTGATGCAAACGATTATGTTGGTAAGGGCCTGTCTGGCGGAATCATTTCGGTTCGTCCACCGATGGTCAGCCCATTGGTCGCAGCGGAAAACACAATCATCGGAAACACGGTTCTATACGGTGCGACAGATGGTTATTTGTTTGCCGCAGGACGCGCAGGCGAACGTTTTGCCGTTCGTAACTCTGGTGCGAAAGTTGTCGTTGAAGGCTGTGGTTCAAACGGATGCGAATATATGACCGGCGGCATTGCGGTCATCTTGGGTACAATCGGTGCAAACTTTGGTGCGGGTATGACGGGCGGCATGGCCTATCTCTATGATCCAGACGGACAAGTTGCGGATATGTTGAACATGGAATCGCTGGTCATAGGACCCGTTGCTGTGCAGCATTGGGAGGATCAATTGCTGGGTCTGATCCAACGCCATGTCGAAGAAACCAATTCTGCAAAAGGCGCGGAAATCCTGCGCAACTGGGATCTGGAAAAGGCGAATTTTGTTCAGGTCTGTCCAAAAGAGATGTTGGATAAAATCCCCCAACCATTGACCCTGGAACAGGGTGCGGTTCCCGCAGAATAAAACGAAAAACGGCCGCATCATGCGGCCGTTTCTTTTGGGACGAGTAACTTGAAATTATTCGGGTCATGATGTGGTCCTTTCAATGCTTTATGCCATTCGTCATGACATCGCCTAACTGGTCGCACCCTATCAGGGTGGCAGTGGACTGGGGTTAACAAAACCATCGCTTGGTTTCACATTCTTGGGCGGAAAATTATCATAATTAGTAATTTTGATGCTGCTACACTATCCGCTTATAGGTGAATTTTTCATCACCTCTACTCTTGGTTCATCTTGCTGAACGCGGTAAGCTGACCAAAAAATGGAAATTCGAGGCATGGCAAAAAAGGCGACCAAGCGCGCACCAAACAAAAAGTCAAAAACAGGCTCAAAAAAGGCGAATTGGCGTAAAATCTTGCGCTGGACCGGTATTGGCGGTCTGGCCTGTTTTATCGCGGTCTTTATCGTTTTCCGCTTTGTCCCCATTCCAACAACCCCCTTCATCCTTTCGGAAAAATCCCGACTTGGATCTGTGCATTCGGAATGGATGCCGATTGAGGAAATTTCAGACACGCTAAAGCTGACCGTTGTTGCTGCCGAGGATGTGAATTTCTGCCAACACTGGGGCTTTGACATGTCCGCCATT
>JAAEZW010000298.1 GCA_018222665.1 Paracoccaceae bacterium | reverse complement strand
TTCTGCAATTCGTCCAAAATGCCCATCAGGTTCGCGCGGGCAACTTCAGGGGCAATTCCACGCAGCACATCGTTACCGCCCAACGCAACAACCGCCGCGT
Organism: Paracoccaceae bacterium; assembly: GCA_018222665.1. GTDB lineage: Bacteria > Pseudomonadota > Alphaproteobacteria > Rhodobacterales > Rhodobacteraceae > HIMB11. The sequence goes on along the minus strand of JAAEZW010000298.1, from coordinate 2,966 downwards.
CCAATCCCGGTTCAAGTGACCATGCAACGCGTTCCAAGCCACCTGCGGTTGTATCCCCAGAAACCCCTGCGTTGATCAAACGCACGCCCTCACGCTTGGAATTCACATAGCGTTGCAATTGCGGGACCAGTCCATTTTCAGGAACCAAACCATACCCATGGGTCAGACTATCCCCCAGCATCAGAACATCGATGCGGTCATCCGCTTTGGCAATCGAGGCACAGATCAGAAAACATGCCATCAGCATCTTGCCCATGGTTGCCAAAGGCCCATATGAGAAAGGCAAGTTCACTCTAAGGCCGAATTGTTTCATGACGTCCCCCATTATTTCCCTATCAAATGTGTATCTTTCCCTAGAAAGCAATGCTGGAACAGTTGAGATTTTGAAAAACATCTCACTTGACGTATCGGCAGGTGAAAGTTTGGGGTTAATTGGACCGTCGGGTTCGGGAAAATCCTCCCTCCTCATGCTTCTTGGAGGGTTAGAGCGCGCAAGCAGCGGGATGGTGAATGTATCGGGTACCGATCTGTCGCGGCAAAGCGAAGATCAACTTGCATTATTGCGACGCGACCAAATGGGCATTGTGTTTCAATCGTTCCATTTGATCCCAACGATGACGGCGCTTGAAAATGTGGCAACACCGTTGGAATTGGCGGGTGTGCGCGATGCGTTTCGCAAAGCACAAGAGGCCTTGGATGTTGTGGGCCTTGCCCACCGTCATGACCACTATCCAGCACAGTTGTCAGGGGGTGAACAACAGCGTGTTGCACTCGCCCGCGCAGTTGTGGCCCGGCCCAAAATCCTGCTCGCCGATGAACCAACAGGCAACCTTGATGGTCCAAATGGGACGGCGATTATGGATTTGTTATTTTCCCTGCGCGATCAATTCGGATCAACCCTGATATTGGTGACGCATGATCCAGTTTTGGCAAATCGCTGTGATCGCACCATTCGCCTGCGCGATGGCATGATTGATCAAGAGGTCTCTCAATGAGCTGGCGCGTCTCTGGCAAAATTGCGCGACGTGAGCTGCGCTCGGGTCTCAGCGGGTTTCGCATACTGATCGCTTGCTTGGCACTGGGTGTCGCTGCGATTGCTGCGGTTGGCACCGTTCGGAGTGGTATTCAAGCGGGCCTTGTTTCCGAAGGTGCAGCCCTATTGGGCGGGGATGCAGAGGCCGAATTCACCTATCGCTTTGCAACCGACGATGAACGCGCATGGATGGAAAATCGGGCCGATGCCATTTCGCAGATCGTTGATTTTCGATCTATGGCTGTCGTCGAACGTGATGGCCTCACAGAACGTGGCCTGACACAAATCAAAGCTATTGATGAATTCTATCCCCTTTACGGGACACCGAAACTGCAGTCTGGCAACGCATTTGACACAGCGTTTCAACGAACTGGTGCGCACCCGCCCGCAGTGATGGAGCGTTTGTTGGCAGATCGCCTTGCCCTGAACATTGGTGATCCGTTCAAACTGGGAACCGCGACGTTCCAATTGGCGGATGTCATCACCTATATCCCAGATGGCGCAGGTGACGGTTTTGGCCTTGGGCCGCGAACCATCGTGATGACCAAAGATTTGGAAAACTCTGGTCTTCTCGCCTCGGGGACATTGTTTAGCACAAAATACAGGATGAAACTGCCCAGTGGCACGAATTTACACACGCTTGCCTCTACCGTAGAAACCGATTTGGCCTCAAGCGGCCTACGCTGGCGTGATGCACGAGAGGCATCGCCAAGCATCGCGGAGTTCGTTGACCGATTGGGGTCGTTTTTGATCCTTGTTGGACTTGCGGGTTTGGCCGTTGGGGGGATTGGCGTTTCCTCGGCCGTTCGGACATATCTGGACCGCAAAACCAGCGTGATCGCGACGCTGCGCAGTATCGGTGCAGATAACGCCACGGTTTTTCAAACCTATTTTTTGCAAATCGCTGCATTATCCTCAATCGGTATCTTAATCGGTCTTATTCTGGGGATCGGCGCACCCATCGCTATAGAGCCCGTTTTGTCAGCGATGCTGCCCTTCCCAATCACGCTGACCGTCTTTGCGCGCCCTATTATTGAGGCCATATTATACGGAGCGCTTGCCGCGCTGATCTTTACGATTTGGCCGTTGGCGCGTGCGGAAAACATCAAGGCCGCAATTCTGTTTCGCGACGGCGGTGGAACAGCCGCGCGGCTACCCCGCCCAATTTACGTGATCATCACCTTGGGCCTGACGGCGATTTTGCTTGCCTCTGCCTGCTATTTCACAGGTTCCATCGCGCTGACACTGTGGACCGCGGTGGGTGTAATTGGAGCATTGGCAATTCTGTCAATCGCGGCCATCGCCATCCGCAAACTTGCCCATCGTTTGCAAAGCTGGTCCAAGGGGCGTTCCACGTTACGCTGGGCACTTTGTGCGATTGGCGGCACATCCGAAGGGGCGACCGCTGTCATTTTGTCGATCGGTCTGGGGCTTTCGGTCTTGGCCTCAATTGGGCAAATTGACGGGAACCTAAGACAGGCCATCAAACAGGACCTCCCGGGCGTTGCGCCGTCATATTTCTTTGTCGATATTCAGAAATCTCAAATGCCCGAATTCCGAGAAATATTGAAAGCGGATGAAAACGTCAGCGATTTTGAAGAGGCTCCTATGCTGCGCGGGATCGTTTCGACGATCAATGACAAACCCGCCGCCGAGGTCGCAGGTGACCATTGGGTGATCCAAGGGGATCGCGGCCTGACATATGCAGCCGCCCCAGGTGAGGATACAGAAATAACCCAAGGTGACTGGTGGCCTGAGGATTACACAGGCCCACCCCAAATCAGCTTTGCCGCTGAAGAAGGGGCCGAAATGGGCCTGAAACTAGGCGATAAGATCACCATGAATATTTTGGGCCGCGACATCACGGGCACCATCACCAGTTTCCGAAACGTTGATTTTTCAACCGCTGGGATTGGATTTATCATGACGATGA
>JAAEZW010000297.1 GCA_018222665.1 Paracoccaceae bacterium | reverse complement strand
CCAAGGCTGTATATATGTATTTCATGGCAAAGTCCTTACTTAAATAATAAGGACATTAGACGCCCGGATAGTTTTCTTATCAACGGTTAACTGATTGAAATTGAAAACAAATAATTCAACTTCAATTGAAGTTTAGATTTTGGATTATATCAAAGAAAGTCCGCTTAATTTAAGTGCCCGTAGTCTATTTAAAATTACGACTGTCTTTGATCTGGTCCCATGCCCAGACGACTTCTTGCAACTGTTCTTCTTGGCTGCGGTCGCCGCCGTTCATGTCGGGGTGCAGCACCTTGATCAGGGCCTTGTAGGCTTTGCGCACCTCGGCTTTGCTCCAGCTGTCTTTGGCGTCCAAAATTTCGATAGCACGCCGTTCAGTTGGGGGCAGGCGGCGGGTATGTCCGGCCGATGTTCCCGCGCGTCCGGGGTTTTTCGTGGCATTGTCACCCAACACCTGATGCGGATCCTCGATCCCCAATCGGGCCCAGGCGATGGCCTCGGGATCACGGAAGGATTTGGTTTCGCGTTCCCAAACCTTATCCTTGGACATTTGGGCGTTCATTTCCGCCTCGGTCTGGTTGGTAAAGAAATTCCATTGCGCATTATATTCGCGCACGTGGCCCTTACAAAACCACAGGAATTCGTCCAGGACGTCAGGTGATTTCGGCGCGCGGAATTTTCCCGCCTCGGTGCAGCCATCGTGTTCGCATTGGCGCACGGATGTTTCGGATTCACCAGATAAACCGCGGCGACCGCGTGGATTTTTCTTTTTCGAGGCAGACACCGAAATGTCAAAACCGAATGGATCAGACTTGCTCATGACTATACCTTTCGACTCGGGCATGCAATCATACCCGCGTCACGGAAATATGGAAGAGGCACAAACAAAAAATGACACGCGCAGAACAAATTACTACACGACTAAAGGATGCATTTGATCCCGAACATCTGGATGTTGTGGACGAAAGCGAAATGCACCGCGGTCACGCAGGGTTTCAAGAAGGCGAAGAAAGCCATTTTCGCGTGAAAATGGTGTCCTCTGCCTTGGCCGATAAATCGCGGATCGCCCAACATCGGGCGGTACACGCTGCGATTGGCAAACAGTTGATGGGTGAAATCCACGCTTTGGCCTTGGATCTATCTATTCCCAAATAGAAATGTGAAAAAGGCGGAGGGAACTCCGCCTGTCGCTATATACCCAATTTTGCCGAAACGATTTCGTTCACGGCTTTTGGGTTTGCCTTACCACCTGTGGCTTTCATAACCTGACCGACAAACCAGCCCACCAATTTTGGATTGGCCTTGGCTTTTTCAACCTGCGCTGGGTTGTCGGCGATGATTTGATCAACAGCCGCCTCAATCGCGCCTGTATCGGTGACTTGTTTCATGCCCCGCGCTTCGACGATTTCGGCAGGGTTTCCGCCCTCGGTATAAACAATCTCGAACAGGTCTTTGGCGATTTTACCGCTGATGTCGCCCTTGGTGATCAATTCAATGATACCGCCCAATTGTTCGGGGGTAACTGGGCTATCGGTGATGTCATGGTCGTCTTTTTTCAGACGACCAAACAATTCGTTAATCACCCAGTTCGCTGCCAGTTTTCCATCACGGTCCTTTGCGACCGCCTCGAAAAAGTCCGCGGATTCAACATCGGCTGTCAGGACCGATGCATCGTACTCGGACAGACCAAAGTCACCCACAAAGCGCGCTTTTTTCTCGTCTGGCAATTCAGGCAGGTTGGCCGCAATATTGTCGACCCATTCCTGTTCAATTTCCAGTGGAAGCAGATCAGGATCGGGGAAATAGCGGTAATCATGCGCCTCTTCCTTTGACCGCATGGATCGTGTTTCGCCCTTGTCTGGATCATATAGGCGTGTTTCCTGATCCACTGTTCCGCCTGCTTCAACGATTTGGATTTGGCGGCGGGCTTCCACCTCAATCGCTTGTTGGATAAAGCGCATTGAGTTCATGTTTTTGATTTCGCAGCGTGTGCCCAGATGCCCGAAATCACCTGTTTCCATGAATTTTTCATAAGCGCCCGGCAAACAAATCGACACGTTCACATCCGCGCGCAGGTTCCCGTTTTGCATGTTGCCGTCACAGGTTCCCAAATACCGCATGATCTGACGCAATTTCGCAATATAGGCTGCGGCCTCTTCTGGGCCACGGATGTCAGGGCGGCTGACAATCTCCATCAGGCAGACGCCCGTACGGTTCAGATCAACAAAGGACATGTTTGGGTCCATGTCGTGAATGGATTTGCCCGCATCCTGTTCCATGTGGATACGTTCAATGCGCACACGGCGCGCAATTCCTGGTCCCATGTCCACGATGACTTCGCCTTCGCCCACAATCGGGTGATAAAGTTGCGAGATTTGATAACCCTGTGGCAGGTCAGGATAGAAATAGTTTTTACGATCAAATGCGGACCATAGGTTGATGTCCGCCTTTAACCCCAGACCCGTGCGCACCGCCTGTTCCACGCAGAATTCATTGATCACGGGCAACATGCCAGGCATGGCCGCATCAACAAAGGCAACGTTTGAATTTGGTTCATTCCCAAATTGTGTTGAGGCACCCGAAAACAGTTTCGCGTTTGAGGCGACCTGTGCGTGCACCTCCATACCAATCACAAGTTCCCAATCGTGTTTTGCGCCTGCAATCACCTTGGGTTTTGGGGTTTCAAACGTTTGATCTAACATCTCTATCACCTGCATATCATGTGTTAAACGCGGTGTAGCGAATGCAGGCTAGGGATTCAATCGTCTTTGTCGTCCCGCTTACATGTTTGCAGCATTGGCAAGGTTGGGAACAATGCGGCACAACATGCGCAGAGCGGTTTCTTCGCCCATCTTCTGTTGTACCTCTGGGTCCTCAATCCCCAGATGCGGGGCCAGTCCTGTTATTGCGCGATACCATGGCATCGGATCAATTTCGCGCAAAAATTCTTCGGCTACGTATTCGGCGGCCTCGGGCAATTTTTGACGTTTCTTTCGGATGGATGCGCTTTCTTGGCGACCTGAATAATCCCCCAAAGTCACGGCCAAGAATGCGGCGATTTCATTTGCGGTATGC
>JAAEZW010000296.1 GCA_018222665.1 Paracoccaceae bacterium | reverse complement strand
TCTGCGACTTTGTGCATTGCAAACGCCATTATTACGGAAAGTGCGCTGTCTTTCCTCGGGTTAGGCTTTCCACCTGATTTCCCGACATGGGGCCGTTTGTTATTTGATGCGACAGATTACCTACAGCAGTATCCAGAGCGCGTGTTCTGGCCCGGTATGGCGATTTCTTTGTCGGTGCTAAGTGTGAATTACCTTGGCGATGGGTTGCGTGATGCGCTAGACCCGCGTGTAAGAGGGCGCTAAGCCAATCAAAACAAGAGGGGTATGATGAAGGATTTTGCACAATATCCAAGCCTAAAAGGGCGCGCGGTGATTGTATCAGGTGGGGCATCTGGCATCGGTGCCGACATCGTTCGCGGATTTGCCGCACAGGGTGCGCGTGTTGGGTTTTTAGATCTTGATGAAACTGCGGGTCAGGCCTTGGCCAATGAACTGGGCGGGGACGTCCATTTCGCAAAATGTGATTTGCGCGATATTGATGCGCTGAAATCGGCGATTGCATCCTTGCGTGAACAGATCGGGCCAATCACGGTATTGGTCAACAACGCGGCGCGCGATGATCGCCATGATTGGCGCGAAGTCACAGAAGAATACTGGAACGAACGCGCGGCCACGAACATTCGCCATCAATTTTTCGCCATACAAGCCTGCGCACCTGATATGATTGAAAAGGGCGGTGGATCGATCATCAATATGGGGTCTGTGTCATGGATGATGCCACAGGGGAATTTCCCCGCCTACACCACGTCAAAGGCAGCTGTTCACGGATTAACCCGCACAATGGCGCGTGATTTGGGCGAACATCGCATTCGCGTCAACACTGTTGTTCCAGGGTGGATCATCACCGAACGTCAAAAGGAACTTTGGCTGTCACCGGAAGCGGAAGAGGCGCATCTGGAACGTCAGTGCCTAAAAGAAATGATTGAACCTGTTTATGTCGCGCGGATGGTTCTGTTCTTGGCCAGTGATGACGCCGCCATGTGTACCGCGCAAAATTTCTTGGTCGAAGGCGGCACAGTTTGAAGCATATGCATCAGTCTTTGGCGCGTTGTTCGCGCCAAAGGATTACCAATCCCGATCCAATAATCAGGATGACACCCGGGAATAATTTATCGACAGGGAATTCCCCAAATAACACCCAGCCAAAGAAAAACGCCGTCAGGATCCCAAAATAGCTAAAGGGGGCCAAAACGGTTGCATCCGCCTGTCTGTATGCGATCATCAAAAAGATCACGCCAAAGCCTCCGCAAATGGACATAGATAGGATTAATCCTGCATCTGTGATGGATAAAATGGGGCTAAAGCTATTGGTGAACAGCGCGAAAAAGATTGCGCCAATTGCGGCCGCAAAGGCCGAATATAAATATAAGATTGAATTTGAAATTGATCGATCAAAGCTGCGCAAGCTGACCACCGCGAAGGCATAGCAAAACGCAGCCCCAATTGGCAAAAGTGCAATCCATGAAAATACATCTGTTCCGGGGCGGACAATCCATATCGCCCCGATGAACCCAATGATGACCGCGCCCCAACGCCAAAACCCAACCTTTTCGCGAAACATCAAAATCGCCAGCAACACAACGAACAAAGCGTTTGTTTGTCCAAGTGCTGACACGGTTGCGAGCTCCAGTTGACCCAAGGCCGAATAAAACATCAACTGCGCAATCGCGACCACAAAGCCCCGCGATAGGGCCAATTTCCATTGGACCAGTTTGTAATCAGCGGGTCGGATACTCAGTTCGCGGGTATACCACAACAGCACGATTGACGGTAATATTCCGAAAATGTTGCGATAAACCGATAACTCTTGCGCGCTATAGCGTGCCGATAAATAGCGCACATGGATGCTCATTAAATCGAAACACAGATATGCGACCAAACAAATTAAAATGGCGCGGACGCTTTGTGTCATGTGTGATCCGATCAAATATTGAAAACGCATGCTCAAAATGCTGCTGCAAATTACGTTAGTGTGTTTTCGATGTGTGCGATAGTATTTTTTGCTTGGGTTTAACGCGGCTTAACAATAGCCAGAATCGCGGTTTTCAGCGTCTTTAGACGCGTTTCCAAAATGGCGCGGTTTGGCATATTCTTTTTTAAGTTATTCGCGCAGGACATTGTGAAATCGGACAATTCATCAACGCTTAACTGATGCGCTTCGATTGTGTCGGCATGTGCTGTGAATAGGTTAGTCAACAAGTCCTTTTGTTGGATCAATGCGGCCTCATAGGCGTCAAGGGCACTTTGATTTCCGAATTCAAAAATGTCCTCTGCGTCAGGCCAGCTTTGTGACAAATCATGAAGCGCCAAAATCGCATGTTCGAAATAGACGTCCAATTTGGCATCAATCGAAGGGACAGACTTGGCCTGCTCACGGATTTTTTGAATCAACGCAGTATAATAATGGCCAATGACACCGCCCAGCAATTCCTCTTTGTTGGAATAGGACGCGTATAGGGTGGGCCGCGAAACCCCCGCTGCCTGTGCCACATCGCCCATCGTGGTCCGTTTAACCCCGTATCGGATGAAACAGTCATAGGCCGCTGAAATAATTTTGTTGTCTTTACCACTCATATTTACGGTTTAACAATTCGTGATAAAATGTCAAATCCAAACTTTACAAAATTATGAATAATGTTAAGTTGTTAAAAGAGAGCAAAATTGTGTAATGGAAGACGTTGCTATGAAAATCACAGTTGATGGGGTGCAACACGATGTGGATGTCGAAGCGGACATGCCACTTTTGTGGGTGTTGCGGGATGAATTGAATGTAAAGGGTGTCAAATATGGTTGTGGCGTAGCGGCCTGCGGGGCCTGCACGGTGCATATTGATGGTGTTGCTGTGCGATCCTGCCAAACATCCGTTGGGGATGTGGATGGCGCCGTGACAACGATCAATGGCCTTGGGACTCCTGATGCCATGCATGCGGTTCAGGCGGCATGGGCCGAACATCAGGTCGCACAATGCGGATATTGCCAATCAGGTCAAATCATGCAGGCCGCATCCCTATTGTCAGAAAATCCAGAGCCAACAGATGCCGATATTGATGAGGCGATGTCAGGCAACCTGTGCC
>JAAEZW010000295.1 GCA_018222665.1 Paracoccaceae bacterium | reverse complement strand
TCTGAGATCACTTGACCGCCAGTTAGGATTGCGATGTCCTGAAGCATTGCTTTACGACGATCACCGAAACCAGGTGCCTTAACAGCCGCGATTTTTAAGCCGCCGCGCAATTTGTTCACAACCAAAGTTGCAAGCGCTTCGCCTTCCACGTCTTCCGCGATGATCAACAATGGTTTTTGTGATTGGATCACTGACTCTAGAAGTGGAACCATTGGCTGAAGTGAAGAAAGCTTCTTCTCGTGCAATAGGATCATGCAGTCTTCTAATTCTGTTGTCATTTTATCAGGGTTCGTCACGAAGTATGGCGACAGGTAACCGCGGTCAAACTGCATACCTTCCACAACAACTGTCTCTGTCTCAAGACCTTTGTTCTCTTCAACTGTGATAACGCCTTCGTTGCCAACTTTTTGCATCGCATCTGCGATTTGACGACCGATTTCCGCTTCGCCGTTTGCTGAAATTGTGCCAACTTGCGCAACTTCGTCACTATCTTTTACGTCACGCGCTGATGCTTTGATCGCTTCAACAACTTTTGATGTTGCCATGTCGATGCCACGCTTCAGGTCCATTGGGTTCATACCCGCTGCAACCGCTTTCATGCCTTCTTTGACAATCGCTTGCGCCAGAATGGTAGCTGTTGTCGTGCCGTCACCCGCTTCGTCGTTTGTGCGGCTTGCGACTTCTTTGACCATCTGTGCGCCCATGTTCTCGAACTTGTCTTCTAGTTCAATTTCCTTCGCAACAGAAACACCGTCTTTTGTGATGCGTGGTGCACCAAAAGATTTATCCAAAACAACGTTACGGCCTTTTGGTCCCAATGTTACCTTAACCGCATCCGCTAGGACATTGACGCCGCGTAGCATGCGGTCGCGAGCATCTGTGTTAAACTTGACGTCTTTTGCAGCCATTGTGCTGATCCTCGTCTTAAATGTTAATATTCTTGTGGTGAACGATTAGGACAGAATGCCCAAGATATCGCTCTCTTTCATCATCAACAGCTCTTCGCCGTCAACGGTGACTTCTGTGCCAGACCATTTGCCGAACAACACTTTGTCACCTGCTTTTACAGCCATTGCGATCAACTCGCCGCTGTCTTTGCGCGCTCCTTCGCCGCAAGCGACAATCACGCCCTCAGCTGGTTTCTCTTTTGCACTGTCAGGAATGATAAGACCACCAGAAGTTTTCTCGTCGCTCTCAACACGGCGAACAAGCACACGATCGTGAAGCGGTTTTAATGCCATTTCAGAGGCTCCCTAAATATGTTTCGTTACGCCCACTTTGGGCTATTAGCACTCATACCCATCGAGTGCTAACGGCGTTTAATTAGTGATCAGATACGCGAGTGTCAACATTCACCTCTAAAAAATCTGACTCTTTTTTATGTCGCTAATCCACGCCCCTGCAAAAGTGCGTCAATTCCCGGCATGCGCCCGCGGAAATGGGTGTATAGCACATCAGGTTCGACCGATCCGCCTTTAGATAACACGGTATTTTCGAGTTTACGTGCCAAGTCCGCGTCAAACGGATTCTCGATTTCTTCAAATGCGGCGAATGCGTCTGCATCCATGACTTCGGACCACATGTAACTGTAATAGCCGGCGGAATATCCGTCCCCTGCAAACACATGGGCGAAATGCGGGGTGGCGTGTCGCATTGTGATTTCGCTAGGCATTCCAATTTGATCCAACACACGTGACTGTGCTGCCATGATGTCATCGTTCGGCACATTCGTGTGGTATTCTAAATCGACAATCGCAGATGCCAAATACTCCACCGTCGAAAACCCCATGTCATAGGTTGCGGCCTGACCAATCCGTTCGATCAACGCATCTGAAATGGGTTCATCCGTATCCACGTGACGCGCAAACTGTTTTAGAATTTCGGGCAACATCGCCCAGTGTTCATAAAGCTGGCTGGGCAATTCAACAAAGTCGCGCGCAACGCTTGTTCCTGACAACGAACGATAGGTCACATTTGACAACATCTGATGCAGCGCATGGCCAAATTCATGGAACAAGGTGCGCACATCATCGGTCGAGAGAAGACATGGGTCGCCCTTGGCGAAATTACAGACATTCACAACAATCGGGATTTCGGGGTTGGGATAGTTTGTTTGTGATCGCATTGCCGAACACCATGCCCCAGAGCGTTTTGATCCCCGTGCAAAATAGTCGCCGATGAATACTGCAACATCAGCACCATCACGTGTCACACGCCATGATTTACAATCGGGGTGATATAGGTCCAATTCAATTGGTTCAAATTGCAGTCCAAACAAACGCCCCGCGACATGAAAGGATGCGTTGATCATATTCGACAGTTCGAAATAGGGTTTGATTTCCGCTTCATCCAAATCAAACTCTGCCTTGCGGCGCTGTTCGGCATAATAACGCCAATCCCATGTTTGCAGCGCATCGTTGATGCCATCCGCATGCAGCATCGCAGACAGAATTTTTGCGTCCCGTTCTGCCGCTGATTTCGCAGGCTCCCAAACATTCATCAGCAGGTCGCGCACATTAGCGGGCGTCTTTGCCATTTCCGTTTCCAGCTTAAATTCGGCAAAGTTTTTGTAACCCAACAATTCTGCGCGCTCTTGGCGCAGTGTTAGGATTTCTTGGGCGATGGCCAGATTGTCATGTTCCCCGCCATTAGCGCCGCGTGCATCCCATGCGCGTTTTGCAATTTCACGCAAATCACGGCGGGACGAAAATTGCAAAAATGGTGCGATCAGGGATCGGGACGTGGTGATGACAGGTCCGTTCACACCCTTTTCCTTGCCTGCATTACGCGCAGCCTCGATCAAGAAATCGGGCAGGCCCTCTAGATCATCTTCTAACAACTCCATGAACCAATCGCGTTCATCGGCCAAAACGTTCTGCGTGAAAGTTGTGCAAAGGACTGACAGCCGCGATTTGATTTCTGTTAGACGCGCTTCTGCCTTCCCTGTCAGCGCCGCGCCAGAACGCACAAATCCTAGGTATTGATCCTTTAACAACATAAGCTGTTCTTCGCTCAACCCCAAGGTATCCCTAGAATTCCACAGGGTTTCAATACGCTGAAACAGGGCCTTATTCCCGCTGATCTTG
>JAAEZW010000294.1 GCA_018222665.1 Paracoccaceae bacterium | reverse complement strand
TTGTAACGACCCTGTTGGTTGCTCTTCAACCTCGACATCCACAATGATTTGACCTGGCTGCGTTCCTTCGCGCGCGTTTACGCCTGCATTCCCAAAAAAGCCAAGGGCGCGAACGCGCTCGGCCGCTTCGCGGATCAGGCGCGGGTTAAACGGATCGCCCTCTGAAATGCGGAATTGGCGACGAATAACGCGATCCATTGTGGTTGTGTTGCCAGTAATATCAATACGTTCAACAAACACACGTTCGCCCTGTTCTAACACAAATTCAACGTCCAATGTCAGGTCCGCATCATTGCGTGTTACGCGGGGTGTGACACGCACGAAATCCAAACCCAACTGTGTTGCGCGCGCTTCAAGTCGGGATAGGTTTTTCTCCATCAAGGTTGGGGAATAAACATCCCCAGTTTCTGCGGAAATCGCGATTTGGAAATCTTCTACGTCAATGTCAGAACGCTTAGATGCTAGTGTCACGTCACCAAAGCGAAACATTTGCCCCTCGCGCACATTGAATGTGACGAAATAAGCGTTGTTTTCTTCTGTCAGCTCGGCATTCACATCGTTGACTTGGAAATCAATATACCCGCGGGCATTGTAAAAATCCGTCAACAGACGTTTGTCAAATTCGATGCGGTCGGTCAAAAACGTATCGCGGCGCACGAATAGGCGCAAAAGCCCAGCTTGTTTGGTATCCAAAACACGACGCAACCGGCGATCCGAGAAGACTTTGTTCCCAACGATCCCGATGCGTTCGATTTCGATAACACCCCCTTCGAAAATTTCGAATATAACATCAACACGATTGTCACTGCGGCGGATGATTTTGGGGGTAACACGGGCAGCCAAACGGCCCTGATCAGCATAAAACTGAGCAATTGCCGCACGATCTGTGTCAACCTTATCAGGATTAAACACGCGACGAGGCTGCATTCCAACCAAGGCTCTCAGGGTATTGTCGTTGACACGGCGGTTCCCTTCGAACGCAATTTTGTTCACCGTTGGGAATTCGTTCACCTTGATGACCAAACGATTGCCGTTTGGAACAACCTCAACGCTTTCAAATAGGCCACTGGCCAAAATGTTTTGATAGGCGCGGTTCAAGTCGTCGGCGCCGAACATCTGATCGGTTGCCAACCCAGAATAGGTGATGATTGTCGATGTCTCGATCCGTTTATTTCCATCCACATCAATGCGAGAAAAGCTAAAATCCTGCGCCATTGCCCCCTGAACACCTGACGTAACACACAGGCACAGCGAAAGCGTGGATAAAATCAGAAAACGACGGATGGAACCCATGGTTCAATCTCCCCTAAAAAGCAGCCTAATCTGGTTAGCGCGTAACGCCGATGTTGTCAAAATCCCATTCACATTTTTCGCCAAAAATACGCGAAGGATTGCCAGTGATCAGGGACAGAACACATCGTTAAAGAGCGCGAACATCATAAAGCTGAGAACAATGGCCAAACCCGCCATCATCATGGCATTAATCACGCGCAAGTTTGGCGGACGCCCTGTGACGGCCTCATAACCATGGAAAACCAAATGACCACCGTCCAATACAGGAATGGGGAACAGGTTTATCAAACCAACAGCCGTCGACAAAACAGCGATAAACCAAATCAGGCTATCGCCACCCTGACGCGCCATTTGACCCGATGTTTCGGCGATCCCAATGGGACCCGATAGGTTACATGAACTGATCGCGCCCGTCACAACATCAACCAAGCCTGTGATTGATGCCTTCATCACCGAATAGGTTGTGCGCGCAGCATTTTGCGCAGCCGCGCTCACACCAATTGCTTCGCTTTCGGGTTCAAATGCGTAAAGCGTGCTGACAATTCCGATGCGCCAAAACACATCATACCCGCCCTGGTCATTTTGCTCTTCTATCTTTTTTGGCTGTAGATCAAAATAACGTGTTTGCCCTGAACGATACACTGTCAACGAAAGCGGAGCACCGTTTGATCCCTCTACCGCAACCTTGAGATCAGAAAAATAGTTGATCGGATCGCCGTTTACATGGGTGATGACATCGCCCACTTTCAAACCTGCCTCAATCGCGGCAGAGCGTGGGATCAGGCTGCTGATACGCGCCAAATCCATTGCTGGGCCCTGCACCACAACGTCACGTCCATTACGTTCGACCATATAGTCAATAATGGGTCCATCGGGGTTTTTTCGAATAGCTAGGAAAAAGTCAGAAAATTCGCCATCCGCCGGAACATCAATTGAACCAACACGTCTCAGGATGTCGCCCACCTGCACCTCGGACACATAGGGGACATCATAGACTTGTCCAACTGTCAGCGGGTTTTTCGTCACGCCCTGACTGATCGACAGCCCGAAAAACAAGATCAGCGATAGGATAAAGTTAAAAATAGGCCCCGCCGCCACGGTCGAGGCCCGCGCCCAAAGGGGGGCGCCATACATGGTTGAACGCCGCTCAGCCGCGTCCATGTCGTCTAGCGCGCTGGTGTTTGCATCACTTGCAGCCCCCTTGTCCCCCTTAAAACGGACGTAACCGCCCAGCGGGATGGCCGCCACCTGCCAAACAGTGCCACGGCGATCAACGCGCGCAAACAAAACAGGACCAAAGCCAATTGAAAACACCTCGGCGTGAATTCCGCTCCAGCGGCCGACGATATAATGTCCGTATTCATGAATAAAAACGATGATCGACAGACACACGACAAATGCAATCAACGTAAAACCGACGCCACCGAAGGCTGGTAACAATGTGCTCAAACCAAACCGTCCCTATTTATTTTTGCGTTGCACAGACACGCTCGGCCATATCGCGGGCCAAGGCATCCATTCCCAAAATATGTTCTAGGTTTAATGCATCCTCAAACCCATGATCTGTATCAGGTAAAGTGTCGATCACCGATTTGACAACCTCTGACATTTGCAAAAATCCAATCTGTCGCGCCAAAAACGCATCGAGCGCCTTTTCCTTGGCCGCATTAAAGGCCGCGCCCATCAAATCGCCCGCCCGCATCACCTGATACGCCAAGTCAATCGAGGGATATTTTTTCAGATCAGGGGCCGCAAAATCAAGGCGCGCGTTTTTTGTGAAATCCAACCGCTCAAGCGG
>JAAEZW010000293.1 GCA_018222665.1 Paracoccaceae bacterium | reverse complement strand
ATCTGTTAACGGGCGAACATAAGGCAGAGGCCTATCTAAACCTCAACCCACAGGGGTTGGTGCCTGTGCTGGAAATAGATGGGCATTCGATGACCCAATCACTCGCTATTTTAGAATATCTAAATAATACACGCGATATGGGATTGATATCGTCTGATCCCGTTTCGGCAACGCATGAACGCGCGATTGCCCATGCCATTGCGGTCGATATTCATCCCGTATGCAATGTTTCGGTTGCCGCCTATGCGGTACAACAATCAGGGCGGGACGAAACCCGTGTTGAATGGATGCAACGGTTTATTGCACCTGGCCTCGCGGCAGTTGAGATCATGCTTAACAAGCGTCCACAAACCGCCTTTGCGCATGGCGATGCACCTGGCCTTATCGACATCTGCATCATGCCGCAGCTTTATAATGCAGACCGTTGGGGCGTGGATGTCAGCACGCATGTGAATATCACGCGAATTGCCGAAAACTGTGCCGCACACCCTGCATTTCAGGCGGCCCATCCAGACGCCGTAAAGCCAAGCGAATAAAGCGCATGCCTAGGCAGGTGTGCGATGCGACACCGCAGCGGGATCCGTTTTTAACTCGATGATCGCGGGTTTTCCCGATGCGCGTGCACGTTCCAATGCCGCTGGAAACTCTGCCGATGTCATCACCCTCTCACCATGTGCGCCATAGGCTACGGCCAGTGCGGCAAAATCAGGGTTTATCATATCCGTGCCTGACGGACGATTGGGATAGTGGCGTTGTTGGTGCATTCGGATCGTTCCGTAAACGCCATTGTTTGAGACGATCACAATGATATTGGCGCCATACTGCACGGCCGTGCCAAATTCCTGTATGCACATTTGAAAACATCCATCACCCGCCAGACAAACAACCTCTTGCTCAGGGCGTTCCAGTTTTGCGGCAACCGCCGCAGGAAGTCCGTAGCCCATGGATCCTGACGTTGGGGCCAGTTGGGTGCGATAGGATTTGTATCGGTAATACCGATGCAACCACGCCGCATAATTCCCTGCACCATTTGTAACAATCGCATCCTCTGGCATGACCGAGCTGAGGTGCGTGATCACCTGCTCCATCTTGACATCCCCTGGGGTGGCTAAGGGGCTTTGCCATGCCACATAGGACGCACGTTCTGCCGTTGGAGGCGAGGCCAGTGGTTCTTGCACCAAATCCAGTGCAGTTTTCAAAAACGCCTTCGGATCGCAGCAAACACCGCGATCAGCAACATAAACGCGGCCAATTTCATCAGCGTTGGCATGTACATGTATCAAGCGCTGCTTTGTTTGGGGGGGTGTTAGCATGGCATATCCGCCCGTGGTCATTTCCCCCAACCGTGCGCCCAGAACCAACAAAACATCTGCATCATCAATGCGTTTTGCCAGATCAGGATTTGGTCCAATCCCAACATCCCCGACATAATTTGGATGACGATTGTCAATATAGTCCTGACTTCGGAACGATGTGCCAATTGGCATACCTGTCGCTTCTGCAAAATCTGCCAACAATGCGGCACATTCCGCGGACCATTTTGGACCACCCACAATCATCATCGGATTCTTTGCGGCGGCCAGATCGTCTAAAACACCTTGAACAGCGGAGGGCGCCACCGTTTGTTCCGGGGGTTTTGCGGGCTGCATCACATCGGCAACATCGGCCTGCCCCGATAGCATATCCTCTGGCAATGCAAGAACAACGGGCCCGGGGCGCCCAGATTGCGCCACATGAAACGCGTGCGAAATATATTCTGGGATCCGATCCGTGCGATCAATTTCTGCAACCCATTTCGCCAAGGGTGCAAACATCGCACGATAATCCACCTCTTGGAATGCTTCGCGATCCCGTTGATCACTCGCTACTTGCCCAACAAATAGGATCATCGGCGTGCTATCCTGAAAGGCGACATGCACCCCCGAGGATGCATTGGTTGCCCCAGGGCCGCGGGTGACAAAGGCGACTCCCACCTCACCCGATAATTTCGCATGCGCCTCGGCCATCATCGAAACGCCGCCTTCGTTGCGGCCAACGATTGTGTCGATCCCACTTTCAAATAATCCATCAAGCGCAGCAAGATAGCTTTCCCCTGGGACGCAAAACACCCGCCACACCCCTTGGATTTTCAACTGATCCACAAGGATCTGACCACCATGACGCATTAACAACCTCATCTAAACTTTCACGCAGTGAAGCGCGTGTTTACGAGAAATACAAATAAAAAAAGCCACGCGACTGCGTGGCAATTTCATTTCATTTTAAATGGCCCTAGTGGGTCCAAGGTGCGCGGCGGTCGGTGGCGAAATTTTCACCATATCCGCGGGCACGAATGTTTTGTTTGCGCGATTGTGGCTCTGTAACATCTGCCTCAATCCCAATTTCTTTGGCGTATGACACTGCCGCCTCTTTGCTATCAAAGCGCAGTTTCACCTGTGATTGCGTATCACCGCTTGAGGTCCAGCCCATCAATGGATCTATTTCGCGAGCTGAATCCTGACAATATTCCAACACCCACTGATTTGTTTTCGCAGTACCCGATGACATTGCGGTTTTTGCAGGTTTGTAGATTCGTGCGCGCATGAAATCCTCCTAAAATCTTGGATGTGTTATGATCGATTTTTTCCGAAACGACAAGCACCCAGTATTCACAGAACAAAAGGTGAATGCACCCTTGGAAAACGGCGTATTTGATCCTAATTTTAGGGAGGTCAGGAGATACACCATGGATGATTCCCAAATCGGTTTTGCAACAGGTAAAGTGCGCGAACGCCCCAAATTAGAGGGTGGCAAAGCATTTGTGATGAATACCGAATTTGAACCTGCGGGTGATCAACCAAATGCAATTGCTGAATTGTCAGCAGGTGTTTTGTCAGGTGAACGTGATCAGGTCCTGTTGGGGGCGACAGGGACAGGCAAAACATTCACCATGGCCAAAATCATCGAGGAAACCCAACGCCCTGCGATTATTTTAGCGCCAAATAAAACATTGGCCGCACAGCTATATGGTGAGTTTAAAGGTTTCTTTCCCGATAACGCCGTTGAGTATTTTGTCAGCTTTTATGACTATTACCAGCCTGAGGCCTATGTGC
>JAAEZW010000292.1 GCA_018222665.1 Paracoccaceae bacterium | reverse complement strand
TGACGGGGCTTGGACAAAGCTATGTGGAAACGTGGGGCGATTCATTTTGATGCTCCTCTACCGCGTGAATTGAAAATCTGGTAATAGTTGAAAATGTAACTAACAACCCCTTATATTGAAAAAATGACACAGAAAGATGACTTCGATTTACGCGAATTTTTGCCCTATCTTTTGAACCAAGCCGCTGAGATCAGCAGCCAGTCGTTCCAGCGGATATACAAGGGGCGTTATGGCATGTTGCGCACCGAATGGAGGGTGTTGTTTCATCTGGCAATCTACGAACGGATGACGGCCAAAGACATCTGTGAAAAGGCGATCATGCACAAAACCAAGGTCAGTCGTGCCGTGCAGCGATTAGAGCAGAGGAGGTATTTGCAACGCAAACCCGATGAAAAAGATCGTCGCCATGAATGGCTCACGCTTACGTCGCAGGGTCGCGCGGTTTACGAAGATTTACGTGCTCATGCACAACAGCACGACCAAGTGTTGATGCAGAAACTAAGTACAGAGGAAATCACGGTCCTGCGCCGCGCCTTAAACGCGCTTAGCCAGCCCTAGAATTTCGCAGTCACGTTTGGCAAATTCAGTGTTTTCACCAATTCACGCAGTTCTTGGCGCGCCGCGATATTGGAAATGTTCAACTGTTTGACGCCAACATCCTTTAGGTCCAGCAGGGTCAAACCACGTGGAAATAATTCGCGGAAAATGACACGTTCATTAAATCCCGGTCCAACGCGGAACCCAATCCGCTTGGCCAGTTTATCCAATGCCCGCTCCATCTTTAGCTTATTCACCATTTTTTGCGCACCTACGCGGTTGCGCACCACAATCCAGTCGATGGGTTTCAGGCCAGCTTGGGCACGCAATTGACGGGCGTGCCACACCATTTCGGAATAAACGGATGGCCCCTCGATCTTTTCGCCATCTGAACTGACATGGGCCAATAGATCAAAATCGACAAAACTGTCGTTCAGCGGCGTGATCAATGTATCCGCCAATGAATGTGCAACTTGGCTGAGGCGGGTATGTGAACCTGGGCAATCAATTAGAATAAAATCGCTGTTTGGATCGGCCTTTGCCACTGCGGCAGATAGGCGGTGATCATAGATATTTTCACCATCTGGAATTTGTGATTTGTCGATGTCAGGTAACGGGAAATACGTGGGCGAGGGCAAATCCATTCCCGTTTCGGCAAGGTGTTTTTGTCGATTAAGAAGATACCGTGCAAAGCTTTGTTGACGCAGGTCCAGATCAATCGCACCAACGCGGTGTCCCATCCGTGCCAATGCCGTGGCAAAATGCATCGTGACGGTGGATTTACCTGCGCCACCTTTTTCGTTTCCCACCACAATTATATGGGCCATTTCTGCATCCCCAAACGTTTACCTGTTTCTGTATCCAAAGGATTTACAAAGCAAAAGTCTATATTCCCACACTGGCGTTAATTCTGATCCAACATATTTGGCGTGTCTGATTTAATTTCTTCGAAATCAAAGTTATCCAAACGTCGTGCACGTTTGCTCGCCTTATCTGCGCTGATTTTGATTTCGGTAACATCCTTGGCGGCTTGGGCAAAATGGCGATCTAGGTTTTCAACACGCGTTCCCAATCGATCCACATCCTGATACAGCAACCCTAATTCCCGACGAATGGCGCCTGCCTGTTCCCGCATGCGCGCGTCCTTTAATATGGCGCGCATTGTGTTCAAGGTGGCCATGCAGGTGGTGGGTGAGACAATCCAAACACGGGCAGAGAACCCTTCGCGTACCAATTCCGAAAAATTGGCATGCAATTCTGCATAAACCGCCTCGGATGGTAGGAACATCAATGCACCATCTGCGGTTTCACCCTCAATGATATATTTTTCCGAAATATCTTTGATGTGTTTTTTGACAGCTGTCCGTAATTGACGTGCGGCTTCGTTCAATTCCCAATCAGTTTTTGCATTGCGCAGCGCTTCATAGGGTTCCAGCGGAAACTTACTGTCAATCACAATGGGACCCGGTGGATTTGGCAAATGGATCAAGCAGTCCGCGCGTCGCGCGTTGGAAAGCGTGGCCTGCAACGTGTAACTGTCCGAAGGGAGCGCCTTAGACACAATATCATTCAACTGAATTTCGCCAAAGGCACCGCGGGTTTGTTTGTTCGACAAAATATCCTGAAGCGATAAAACATCGCCCGAAAGTTTTGTGATGTTTTCCTGAGCCTTGTCAATCGCAGTCAGGCGTTGTTGCAATTCACCCAATGAATGGGCCGTTCGACGGGCGGAGCCTTGCAAATTTTCGTTCATTTGCAGTTGCACATCGGCCAATCGTTTTTCCATCAATTGCAACATGCTGGTTTGTTGTTTTGCCTGCGCCTCTGTCACGTGATGCAGACCGCCCGCCAACCTCTCTTGGCCTTCGCCAAGAGCCTGAACGCGTTGTCCCAAAGCATTCATCTGATAGCTAAGCGGTTCAGCCGCCTTGGTCAGGCGCGAAACCGCACGCAGCGATAGCAACAAGAGCAATAAAACAATCAGCCCTGCGCCAATGATCAGTTGTGTGGTTGGGTCATTGAAATCAAGGGGCATTAAGTTCGTCCAAATAGGCGTTCAATATCGCTAAGTTTGAGTTCTACATAGGTAGGGCGGCCGTGGTTGCATTGGCCAGAATGGGGTGTCGCCTCCATCTCGCGTAATAAGGCATTCATTTCTTCGGCGCGCATGCGGCGACCTGATCGGATTGATCCATGGCAGGCCATGCGGGACAAAATCGCTTCGATCCGTTCTTGGATCAATTGGCTGCTGCCCCAGTCCGAGATTTCGTCCAATAGGTCTAGGACCAAATCCTTTGCATTGACTTCGCCCAATATCGCAGGGGTTTCACGCACGGCAATGGCCCCATTTCCAAAAGATTCAATGCCCAGCCCAAAACGGCCAAATTCATCTGCCAATTCCAACAAGATTGCGCAATCCCCAGTGGAAAGTTCGACAATTTCTGGGATCAATAACGCTTGGGCTGAAACGCCGCGTTCGGCCATTTGATGCTTCAAACGCTCATACACCAGCCGTTCATGCGCGGCGTGTTGGTCGACAATGACGATACCGTCCCGTGTTT
>JAAEZW010000291.1 GCA_018222665.1 Paracoccaceae bacterium | reverse complement strand
GAAACCCACGGACCAACACTGAGGTTGACCTTTAAATCCAACTCCGTATGTTTCACTCAATATGTATTAGCGACCCAAGGTAGTACAATGAGTATCCCAAAGTCGAAATCGGTTTCGGAAATTTCATTCAGATCGACGGTTAAGCACTCGCCCGTGGACGGTTAACAGAGCTAAGGCAACGAAGTCCCCGCTCCGTTTTGCCGAAGGCAAACCTACGGTTTGACGGGACGGCGTGGGCTGGATCACGCGCGATAAGTCTTCGCTACGCAAAGACCGAGCATAATCTTGGTAGAGAAATCAGATAGGCACACCCTAGGGCAGTAAGGCTTCTACCAAATCAGGTAGGTCGGAGAAATGCGACAGGATCGCGTCGGGGTTCAGGGCCTGCACATCCTCATCTCCCGGGCCGAAATCCACAAGGACGCTGGGCACCCCCACAATGCGGGCGGTATTGTGATCCGTCAGCGTATCGCCGATCATGCAGGAATGTGACACATCCCCCCCTGCCCGCACAACCGCCGCGAAATAGGGTGCGGGATCGGGTTTGCGCACGGGCAGCGTATCTGCCCCGATCAGCGCATGAAACAAATCACGCGCTTGTAGATCGCGCATCAATTGTTCCGCCAATCCCGCAGGTTTATTCGTACATATTGCCACGCGGTCCCCGCGATCGCGCAGCGTGTGAACGGCCTCTAAAGCGCCCTCAAAAAACATGGTGTGGGCGGATAGGTTTGCGCCATAGGCCTCAAGCAGTATCGGATAGTATTTATCAACCAGCGCCTCATCCACATCCCCCTGCCGCGACAGACCCAGACGCAGCATGGCCCGTCCCCCGCGCAGCGCAGTGGCCTGATCCACCGCTTGCGACAAGCCCGCAATCCCCATGTCGGCAAAACACACATTCGCCGCGGCAATCAAATCCCCACTGGTGTCCGCCAGCGTTCCATCCAAGTCAAAAACGATTGTGCGCATTGGCGGGATCCCTCTGTTGATCGGCGAATTTTTGCCATGCACTGAAATAAAACGCAACCGAAGTTGAAACCACGCCCCCTTGCGCCGAGGGGCACAATGTTTAAAACGGCTTTGAATGGTGTTAAGGAATTCAGCATGGGTATTGCAGTCGTCATTTTAGCGGCAGGAAAAGGAACGCGGATGAATTCGGACCTGCCCAAGGTGCTGCACCCCATCGCGCAGGTTCCCATGCTGGCCCATGCGATCAAATCAGCGCAGGCTACAGACCCAGATCACATTGTTGTTGTCGCTGGAAATGGCGCCGATGCCGTGCGCAAAGCAACCGCAGAGTATGCCCCCGATGCGCAGGTTGTGTTACAAGAAGAACAGTTGGGCACAGGCCATGCCGTCGCACAGGCAAAAGCGGTGCTGGGGGATTATGACGGCGATATTCTGGTCCTATATGGCGACACCCCATTCATCAGCGATCAAACCATTGCCGACATCGCCACAGCCCGCGCCAATGCAGATTTGGTCGTTCTGGGATTTCATGCGGCGGATCCGGGCCGCTATGGCCGATTGGTGACCGATGGCGATACGTTGGAAAAGATCGTTGAATATAAGGACGCAAGCGAAGAAGAACGCGCCATAACATTGTGCAACAGTGGTGTAATGGCCGCACGCGCGGCGGATATGTTTGATTGGATCGACGCCACAGGAAACGAAAATGCATCTGGCGAATATTACCTAACCGATTGCGTTGAAATCGCACGAACACGCGGCAAAACAACCATTTGCGTAATTTGTGATGAGGCTGAAACACTGGGCGTCAATTCACGCGCCCAATTGGCCGAGGCTGAAGCCGCCTTTCAATCCCGCGCGCGGGCCGAGGCGATGGAAAACGGCGTCACACTCTATGCCCCTGACACGGTGCATTTCGCCTATGATACCGTGATTGGTCGCGACACAGTGGTTGAACAAAACGTTGTCTTTGCACCAGGCGTCACCGTGGAAAGCGGAGCCACCATCCGCTCCTTTTCCCACCTAGAGGGTTGCCATGTCGCGCGCGGTGGGATCATCGGCCCCTACGCCCGCCTGCGCCCCGGTGCGGAATTATCCGAAGATGTGCGTATCGGCAATTTTGTTGAGATCAAAAACGCGCTGATCGGCGAAGGATCCAAGGTCAATCACCTAAGCTATGTTGGCGATGCCGAAATTGGCAGCGGATCAAACATTGGGGCGGGGACGATCACCTGTAACTATGACGGTGTGATGAAACATAAAACAACGATCGGGAATGATGTCTTTGTCGGGTCAAACACATTGCTGGTGGCCCCTGTAACGCTGGGCAATAAATCCATGACCGCGACAGGCGCTGTGATCACCAAAGATGTTCAGGCAGAGGCATTGGCCATTGCCCGTGTGGATCAGGTCAACAAACCGCGCATGGCGGTCAAACTATTTGATATTTTAAGAAAACGTAAAGCCAAAAGAAATTCGGAGACGTCGTAATGTGTGGGATCGTAGGAGTATTAGGCAGCCATGAGGCCGCGCCAATTTTGGTTGATGCCCTGAAACGTTTGGAGTACCGCGGTTATGACAGCGCGGGGATCGCAACCGCGCATAACGGTGCACTCAGCCGTCGCCGCGCGGTGGGAAAACTGGCCGAACTTTCCGATGTATTGGTGCATGATCCACTGATTGGAAAAGCCGGCATCGGACATACCCGTTGGGCCACCCATGGTGAACCCAGCGTGAAAAACGCCCACCCCCACCAAAAAGAACAAGTCGCAGTGGTCCATAATGGCATTATCGAAAATTTCCGCGAGCTTCGCGAGGAATTGGCAAACCACGACCTGCACCCCGAAACGGACACGGATACCGAAACCGTTGCGATGTTAACGCATCACATGTTGACGAATGGCATGACGCCCATTGATGCTGCGCGTGAAACGGTGTCCAAATTGGAAGGCGCCTTTGCCCTATGCTTTTTGTTTCAGGGTGAAGAAGACCTGTTGATTGTGGCGCGCAAGGGCTCTCCCCTTGCCATCGGATATGGGGACAATGAAATGTTCGTTGGATCGGACGCGATTGCATTGGCACCTATGACAAACCGCATCACATATTTGGACGAAGGCGATTTTGCGGTCCTAACGCGCAACT
>JAAEZW010000290.1 GCA_018222665.1 Paracoccaceae bacterium | reverse complement strand
ATGGCCTAGTGCACTGATCACATGCCCGAAATTCTCAAATGTTTCCCGATCCACTGGAAATTTGATTTAAATCGCGCGACATCGCTTTGTCGGCAAAACCAAACACTTTTGCGACATCTTAGATTGTTTCCATAAAGCGAACTCCGCACAAGACTTGAATACGGCCCACAAAAAGTTCGCAAAGTGCACTCTAGGCCCAATTTCATAAAGCCCTTGAAAGCGATGCGTCAAAATTTTTCATTAAAGTAAAACTGCTAACACAAGTGTCCTGCGTCACTTGCGATCTTGCCAATTGTCAAAGTTTCAAGGTAATGGGAGCGCATGTTTACAGTAGCCGCACTCTATCACTTCACCCGTTTTGAGGATCCCGCAGGAATGCAGGGGCCTCTGCAACAAAAATGCAATGAACTGAAAATTACCGGTTCTCTCCTGTTGGCCAAAGAAGGCATAAACGGCACAATTGCTGGATCAAGAGCGGGTATAGACGCCATTCTTGCCCACCTAAGAGGCCTGCCCGGGTGCAGCGATTTGGAACACAAAGAAAGCACAGCAAGCCTACCGCCTTTTCCGCGGATGAAGGTTAAACTGAAAAAAGAAATTGTCACGATGGGCCAGCCCGATGTGGACCCCAAAGCGCGCGTGGGCCACTACATCAATGCCCAGGATTGGAACGCATTAATTTCATCGCCTGATGTAGTTGTGATTGATACCCGCAATGACTATGAGGTTGGCATCGGCACCTTTGAAGGGGCGGTTGACCCAAATACCAAATCATTCCGCGAATTCCCGAAATGGTGGGAAGAAAACAAAGACCGTTTTCACAACAAACGTGTCGCAATGTTTTGCACAGGCGGAATTCGTTGCGAAAAATCAACCAACTATCTGCTGGGCCAAGGCATTGAAGATGTCTATCACCTAAAGGGCGGAATTCTAAAATACCTGGAAGAGGTGCCAGAGGCCGAAAGTAAATGGCAAGGTGATTGTTTCGTCTTTGATGCACGCGTTTCTGTTGGTCATGAGTTAAAGGAAGGCCCACATCAGCTGTGCTATGCCTGTCGCCGTCCAATCCTGCCCGAAGATAAAGAGCGCCCAGAATATGAACACGGCGTCGCCTGTCATCAGTGCGCGGAAGAAACAACCGAGGCGGACAAAGACCGCTTTCGTGAACGTCAAAAACAAATCCGCCTTGCCCGTGAACGAGGTGAACAGCACATGGTTGGGTATGATGGAAACTAAGCCGTTGTAAGCCGCATCAAATCCTATCTCCTCTAAACCTTGCTTGTGTGATCAGGTGGTCGTCACTTGGAAGAATGCTGGTTTTGACATCACTATGATCGGACAGAAAAACTGCCAACTCATCGCAAAACGAGGATTTCATGAACCAACAGATGTTTTGATTGATGGAACGGAATACATTTTTGTCGTTTCACAATCGAAACAACAAATACAGGTATCTTTGAAATGCTTCAAATGTGTCAAATCGACATTGGATTGTACCAACACACCTGAGTGCGATCTAAATTGTTGCAGCAATAACGAAAGTTTGATAGCTGAGCGGGCGGTTAAGCGGATTGCGATGGAATATGGAACTGAAGGCAGTGAAGCAGTGTTAGAAAACAAAAAGGCCCGAGATTGGGCACGCATATTATCCGAATACCGCCATCCTTGCAAATACCGCAGTAGTTTTGAAATTGCCGCAACGGTTGTGCCTTTCGTGGCGATATGGGCTCTTGCATGGTGGGTTCTGGCATATTCCACCATCTTGGCTGTTTTGCTTGCTTGTATAAATTCGCTGTTTTTGGTGCGCCTGTTTTGTATTCAGCACGATTGCGGACATGGAACATTATTCAAAACTAAATCTGTAAATGATTGGATTGGCCGAATTCTTGGGACGTTTACGCTTACCCCATACGAAGTTTGGCGACGTTCGCATTCAATCCACCATGGCGCATCTGGAAATTTAACAAAACGTGGGATTGGTGACATCGATACACTTACGGTAACTGAATATCAGAACCTGTCCCGCTTTGGTCGCTTAAAATATCGCCTGTATCGTCACCCAATAACCCTGTTCATCATTGGCCCCGCCTATTTGTTTTTCCTGCAAAATCGCCTTCCCATTGGATACATGAAAAACACGAGCTTTTGGATAAGCGCGATGGCAACGAACCTTGGGATTTTGGCAAGCGTTGCTGTGGTTTATTATTTTGGCGGCTTTGCACCCGTTTTGTTCATCTTTTTGCCAACCAAATTTTTGGCCGCAATGATTGGCGTTTGGCTGTTTTATGTGCAGCACCAATTCGAATACACCTATTGGGAAGAAAACGCAGAGTGGGATTTGCATGATGCCGCCCTACACGGCAGCTCGCACTACGTCCTGCCCAGCTTTTTCCAATGGATGACAGCAAATATCGGCATCCACCACATCCACCACCTTTCCAGCCGCATCCCGTTTTATCGCCTGACCAAAGCGATTAAGGATCATCCCAGCCTCGCTGAAATGAACATCTTGACGATCAAGGAAAGTCTGATCCAAGCAAATCTACATTTATGGGACGAGGAAAATAAGTGCTTGGTTCCCTTTTCCAAAGTCGCTACTGCAACTTAACTTATCTTTTTGAACTGTTCTGATCATCGCCAAATAACACAACACTGATTGCGGGCTCCACCTTGACAAAATAAAATTGGTAGTTCCCAGATATCCTTGGAATTCACCAAAAGGTATCTGCTCATTTCTGAAATGCAATTGGGTTTCCTTTTAATTCTTGGTTTCATTCCAGGTCCTGCGATGTTTAAGAATAATCCAGACGTTGTAGGGGGCATGTTTATGGTCTACTTGCTCTCGAATTTCTTTTTGCTAATAGCAGGTATTTTGGCAACTCCATTATTTGTATACGTGCTCCGCATCCCAAAAGTATATTTGATCCCCAGTAGTTTACTTCTATGCTCTATCGGAACATTCGCACTGCAAGCTTCTGTTTTTGATTTGCAGGTGATGTTTGTCTTTGGGTTAATAGGTCTCTTATTTCGCGCTGCAAACTACCCGTTAGCTCCAGTCGTGATTGACATGATACTGGGTCCTATTTTAGAGGCAAATCTTCAACGGTCATTGTTAATATCTCGTGAGGGAT
>JAAEZW010000289.1 GCA_018222665.1 Paracoccaceae bacterium | reverse complement strand
GCCAAAGATACGTTCAAGGTGTTGTGAGACCCCGCCAACAATTGTTGGTGTCATGAATTGGCCTATCCTGACGGTTATGACACGGTGCGTGACGGGTATCTAGGCCATATTCATATCAAGGACGTATTGGTGGACACACCCCGCGCCACATTAACGGTCAAGAAGATGGGAGAGGGTCAATTGGCACCACTATTTGCGCCCCTTGCCGATGCGCTGCGGCGGGATAGCTATGATGGAGTGATTTCCTTTGAAAGTGTGTATCACCCTGGAAACGGTAATTTTGAGGATGGATTTCGACAATCCATCGGTCTGTTCAAAGATTTGTTTGGAGATAACCTAGAATGAGCGACAAAGATGTGATTGGATTTATTGGTGTTGGGTATATGGGGCATGGGATGGCCCATAACATCATGAAGGGCGGCTACCCCCTTGTTATCAAGGGAAATAAAAACCGTGTTCCCGTTGATGATCTGGTAAATTCAGGCGCGCTCGAGGCGCAGGATTTGGCAGATTTGGTTGCGCAATGTGACGTCATTCACATGTGCCTGTCCAATTCCCCCCAAGTGGAAAACATCATTTTCGGCGC
The DNA here is from genome assembly GCA_018222665.1 of Paracoccaceae bacterium. GTDB lineage: Bacteria > Pseudomonadota > Alphaproteobacteria > Rhodobacterales > Rhodobacteraceae > HIMB11. The sequence continues at coordinate 2,554 of JAAEZW010000289.1, read as the reverse complement.
AGGCGGTATTTTGGAAAACGCAAAAGAGGGATTGATCGTGATTGATTGCACCACGGCTGATCCAACATCAACCACGCGCATTGCCAATGCCATGGCTGAGAAGGGGATGCATTTCGTCGATGCCCCCTTGGGTCGCACCCCCAAAGAGGCCGCAGAAGGCACATTGGACGCGATGATCGGGGCCAGTGATGATTTGTTTGAACGGATCAAGCCGATTGTTGAATGCTGGTCTGGCAATATTATCCATGTGGGTCCTGTTGGCGCGGGGCATAAGATGAAATTGATTATGAATTTCATCGCGATGAGCTATGCATCCCTATATTCTGAGGCGATAGTTTTGGCCGCGAAATCAGGGCTTTCGCCGCAAAAGGTGAATGAGGTCATCGGATCAAGCCGACTGTCAAACGGGTTCTTTGAAACATTTATGAAATATCTGGTGGGTGGTGATCCAAATGCGCATAAGTTTTCGTTGGAAAACGGGGCCAAAGATATCGGCTACGTTGCCAATATGGCCCATGATGCGCAGATGATGAACCCCATGGGGGCAGCGGCGAAAAACTATTTCACCCATGCGATTGCCACGGGAAAAGGGGGCAATTATGTGCCCACATTGGTGGATATGATCGGTGCGATGAATGGCATCAATATTCAGGACGAAGTGGAAAAGGGGAGCTGAAGCCCCTTTATCCCGCGCGCCCTTGGGCAAATGCCGCGGCCAAAAAGACCACCATCAACATCGAAAGCGCCATCAAAATGTTGATGGTGCGTTGAGTGCGCTGACTTAGATTTAATTCATGCAGCAGAGTGCCCGCATACAGCCACCCAAGATGCAATGGTATCCAAATTGCATTAGTGATCAATATTTTAAGGAGGATTTCTAATGTTAAATTATCGGGCATAAACCCAAACCCAGTGATCAGGGACGTGTTCACAACATAGGCTTTGGGATTGATCGCCTGTAACAAAACACCCTCCATAACACCAGGGGGTGATTTCGCCTCGATAAAGGCGATTTTGGCGCCCGCAAATGCGATACGCGCCGCCAAATAAATCAGATATCCCATTGATAGTGTTAACAGAACGATCCGCAGGGTTGGCATTGATAAAATGACCGCGGCAAATCCTGAGATTACGGCCAACATCACCATGTTCGTTCCTAAAAACAGCCCTAGAACATATCGCAACGACGGTTTGAACCCATAGGCCGCCCCAAATCCAGCCGTTGTCAAAACACCTGGGCCGGGTGTGATTATCAAAAATAAAACAGCAAGTGCGAAAACGATCATCGATTAAAAAACCTTATTGCTAAGACCATCATCTGTTGGCATGAGTATTGAAAACTAAGTACGCTTTATCAAGGGTTTGTTCAGATACAGGGCTCCAGTATTTCCCCAAAAATATTCCTTTCTTCCCCTTTAATTCCGCGCTCGCCCCTCTAAATTCCAAGTACCAAAAAAGGAGAAGATGAATGGCAGATTGTGGTTGTGGGCGTAGCCCAACAGGAAAATGCATGGGATGGCACGCATTAACTGAAGAGCAATATCAAGAAAAAACGCTGCTTACGAAGCCAAGAAGGCAGATAAGTAATTAAATTCCCATCCCGCGCGTAGACGCATCACAATTCGCTACTGTGATGGCGTGGGGTGGGGATTAAAAAGTGCTAACTTCTGATGTGTTTCACTTCGACATCACCCTCAAAGACAGTAATTTCCCTGATATAATAAGCTTGTTTGGAATGGACATGGCTTCAATGAACCAGTTGAGCGTCGCCTAGCATCTCTTGGGTCGATGCAGCGGTCAATTTTTGATTACGTGGAGCAGAACCCGCGCTGCACGCAGGCTGCGATCGTCGAACACTTAGGCCGCACAAAGCAGCAGATCAATGAGGCTGTCGGTCGCTTGTTGGAACTAGGTCTGTTTAAAACGGCAAGTGGTGGGAGATTATTCGTTAATAACTCTGCATAAGATAGCCTCTTTACCTTCTTGACCAACCTTTATTGCAATCAATAGGGTCAAGAGCATATGTGCTGATACAATGATATAATTTGGGATTTTGAAATGGCTAAAACTGTGCTGATTACCGCAGGAGCGAGTGGCATTGGGAGCGCAATGGCAACTCAGTTCGATGCAAGTGGGGCTACGGTTTGGATAACTGATATTGATCAATCAGCACTTGATAAATGTCCTAAACACTGGCGAAAAAGTCGTGCAGACGTGCGGTCCGCATCTGAAATGTCAGACGTCTTTAGAAAAATTTCTGATGAGCTGGGACAGCTCGATGTTGTTTGTGCAAATGCGGGGACGGCTGGACCAACAGCCTTAATTGAAGAGCAATCGATAGAAGAGTTCGCAGATTGTTTGGACGTGAATATAAAAGGCGCGTTTTATACGGCGCGCGCAGCGCTCCCAATAATGAAACGACAAGGCAGCGGCTCAATAATTTTTACTTCGTCGACTGCTGGATTGCACGGTTTTCCTTACCGCGCTCCATATTGCGCTAGCAAATGGGCAGTAATCGGCATGATGAAAACTATTGCAATGGAAGCTGGTCCCT
>JAAEZW010000288.1 GCA_018222665.1 Paracoccaceae bacterium | reverse complement strand
GCGGCCTTGCTTTGTCTCTGAACGAACCTGTCGGGACGATTGCCGCATTTGCGCCTGAAAGCCAAGCTTTGCTGGGTTTGGTGCGTATGATCGCCGCAACCATCGCGGTTGGAAACCGTGTGATCGTATTTCCGTCAGAGGTAAATCCAGTCATTGCGGGAGAGCTGATCCAAGTGATTGAGACATCTGATATTCCGGCAGGCGTGGTGAACATATTGTTTGCAGACCATAGCGATATCGCAAAACACACTGCGATGCACATGGATATCGATGCCGTTTGGTGTGCAGAAACCGCTGCAATTTCATCGATGATCGAGGAACATTCCGCAACAAACTTAAAACGCACTTGGACACAAGTGAACGACGCGACGGAGATCCGCGAATTCTTGGATCACGCAGTAGAAAAGAAAACTGTATGGATCCCCTGGGGCGAAGGTTAATATTTTTGGGTCTTGAGGCGCACAAGAAGTTCCAAATCTGGATAACCATCCGCCTCAATTCCTAATCCAGTTTGCGCTTGCATCACTGCACGTACTGTATCTTGCCCGATAATTCCGTCTGATGCACCTGCGTTATATCCCAGGTCGGTCAAAACTGACTGTAAATCCATGATCTCTGATCTACCCAACGGTCTGGCTGTGCGATCCCAAGACCAATCAAAATGTCCACCATCAATCATTATCGCAATTTTTGAAACTGCCAAAACATAGTTAATTGAACGATTATATTGATAAAGGGCCAACGCCTGTCCACCCAATAAAATCTGCGGTCCATGTCGACCTGCGGGAGAGGCACAGAAATATTTTTCCCCGTCTTTCGCATCCTCAATCTTCAGTCCGCGCTCAGCCCAGACTGTGGCGTCTGCAACATAATGAATCCCATCCCAAGAATAACCGATATCAGTCTCTATATTGGGATTTTTGATAAGACAGTCACCTTCGAGAAGCCCTTCTGCGGCCAAATAATTTGCAGCCGACATCAATGCATCGGGAATCGAAGCCCAAATGTTCGCGGGCCCGCTAGAGCGATATGGAACCCCAAATTTGGCGTATGTTTCTGGCATAAATTGCATATGCCCAGACGCGCCAGCCCAGCTGCCACAGATGGGTTCCCCTTCACCCTGCAATGGATAAATTTCCGATAAGTAATACTGTAGCTGTGCGGTGAAATATGGTCTGCGTCGCGTGCGGCCTGCAAAAGCCAGTGTTGCGAGTGCTGATCCAATTGGAAAGGTGCCTGTGGTCTTGCCAAAATTTGATTCTATGCCCCAAATCGACAATAACAGCGAAGGTGAAACGCCGTGCGTATCAAATATCCGATTCAATTCTGTATGAAATTCAACAAAATAATCTTTTCCAGCGGAACTTCGTTCTGTTGTCGCAAGCCGATCAATGTAATCCCATGGGGGCAGTGTGAATTCGGCCTGCTGTTTATCTTTTTCCAATACTTCTGGAAGTAACTGAACCCGCCCCATCAGTTTTGGAAAATGCTCAGCAATCCATTCATCAAAACTCATGAACCTATCCGTCTACGACGTGCTTTCAATTTCGATTTTGCAGCTTTTCGTTGGGACTTGACCAGCATGCGCTTGGGTCGGTCACCGCGACCCCGTCGTCCGCCTGTGCGCTTATAAATTTCATCGTTAATTGATATGAGTTCGAATGCAACGCCACCCGCTGTTGGCTCTGCTTCGGTCAAACGCACCGTAACGCGCATTCCTAGTGAAAATGTGATCCCTGTTTCGCTGCCCATCAAAGTGTTGGTTGTTTGATCGTAATCGAAATATTCACGCCCTAATGAACGAATGGGGATAATGCCGTCAGCACCCGTTTCATCCAATCGAACAAATATCCCAAATTTGGCAATTCCGCTTATTTTACCCTGAAATTCGGATCCCATTTTTTCGGACAAATAGGCCGCTAAATAGCGATCTGTCGTGTCTCGCTCTGCAAACATTGACCGACGTTCCGCTTCCGAAATCTTATTCGCCGTTTCCGCCAGGTTTTCGATATCAAATGCCGTCAAACCATCGTCACCCCATCCATGCGCAGAAATCAGACCACGATGCACAATCAAATCTGCATAGCGACGAATGGGCGAGGTGAAATGTGCATATGATCTAAGCGACAAACCAAAGTGTCCAAAATTTTCGGGACTATAATAGGCTTGTGTCATTGATCGCAGCGTTGACATGTTGATCAGCTCTGAATGCTCTGTGTCGCGCGCTTGCCGCAACAACATGTTCAGGTGTTTCGTGCGAAGAACCTGTCCTTTGGCAAGAACCAATCCTGCCGATTTCGCAGTTTCGCGTAATGACTCCAGTTTATCATCTGATGGCTCTTCATGAACACGGAACAATAAAGGCGACTTTTTCTCGATCAAAACCTCTGCCGCAGACACATTTGCCAAAATCATAAACTCTTCGATCAACTTATGCGCATCAAGCCTATCTTTGAAATTGACGGATATCACTTTGCCCTCGTCGCTCAATTCAACACGACGTTCGGGCAGTTCAAGATCTAGGGGTGCGCGAAGTTCGCGCGCCTTCACCAATGCGTGATATGCATCGTATAATGGGCGAATAACAGTCTCTAATAAGGGTAAACATTTATCACTCGGTGCACCGTCAACTGCGCTTTGCGCCTCTTCATAAGTTAGCGATGCATGCGATTTTATCAGTCCCCGAAAAAACGTATGTCCCAGTTTTTGACCATCTTTATCGATCTGCATGCGCACAACAATTGATGCGCGCGGAACGCCTTCGTGCAAGGAGCATAAATCACCAGATAGACGATCAGGCAGCATTGGAACGACGCGATCTGGAAAATATGTTGAATTACCCCGCAACCGCGCCTCTTGATCCAATTTTGACGAGGGCGTGACATAGTGGGCAACGTCCGCAATCGCGACCCAGATTAGATAACCGTCTTTGTTTTTCGGATCAGGATCAAGTTCAGCAAAACAGGCATCGTCATGGTCGCGCGCATCCGCAGGATCAATGGTGACAAAGGGTACATCCCGAAAGTCCGTCCGATTGCCCAGTGGCGCTGGCTTTTGACTATCCGCTTCGGCAACAACATCATCCGGGAAATGATCTGGAATGCCATGTTGATGGATCGCGATCAGTGATACTGCTTTTGG
>JAAEZW010000287.1 GCA_018222665.1 Paracoccaceae bacterium | reverse complement strand
CATCTGCCCTGCGCGCCAGCGAAATGGCCTGCGAAGCGGTATTCATGGGCAAACAAGTGGATGGCATTTATGACAGTGATCCGAAAACGAACCCCGATGCCGTGCGATTTGATCACATCACCTATAACGATGTTTTGCAAAAGAACCTGAAGGTGATGGACGCAAGCGCAATCGCGCTGATGCGGGACAACAAAATGCCATTGATCGTCTTTTCATTGGATGAACCTGGGGGCTTCCGGGGAATTTTGGCGGGTGAAGGAACCTATACAAGAGTGACCGATTAAAGGTATAGTCGGGCAGAGAAGAGCAACACATAACTAAAAGGGCAACGTAAATGTCTGATGAGTTTTTTCTAGATACGGATGATCTTCAGCGTCGCATGGACGGCGCGATGGGCGCGTTAAAGACCGAATTCGCATCCCTACGCACAGGGCGTGCATCGGCGTCAATGTTGGAGCCAATCACCGTTGAGGCCTATGGCCAGCGCACACCGATCAATCAGGTTGGCACCGTCAACGTGCCTGAACCGCGCATGGTGACCGTAAATGTCTGGGACAAATCAATGGTCAATGCCGTTGAAAAGGCGATCCGTGAAAGTGGTTTGGGTATCAACCCACAGCTAAATGGTACAATCATCATGTTGCCGATCCCTGAATTGAACGAAGAACGTCGTCGTGAATTAACCCGTGTTGCGGCGCAATATGCCGAAAGCGCGCGCGTTTCTATCCGTAACATTCGCCGCGATGGCATGGATCGGGTGAAAAAGGCCAAAGCGGACGGAATTTCTGAGGATGATCAAAAATTCTGGGAAGGCGAAGTCCAAGATTTGACAGATAAATCAATTAAAGCTGTCGACGCCGCATTAGAAGCGAAACAAGCAGAAATCATGCAAGTGTAACGGATGGCCAAAGACACAGATAACGACCCAACACCGCGTCACGTTGCCATCATCATGGACGGCAACGGGCGCTGGGCCAAGGCGCGGGGGAGGCCACGATTGTTTGGCCACCACGCGGGGGCGCGTCGGGTGCGTGAGATTGTGGAAAGTTGCCCAGAGTTAGGGGTAAAATATCTGACCATCTTTGCATTTTCGACGGAAAACTGGAAACGCACCCAAGTTGAAGTTTCTGGTTTGATGGCATTGTTTAAAAAATATTTATTAACGGAAATTAGAGACCTTTGCGACAACGGCGTGCGCGTTCGCTTTATCGGTGACAGAATACGGCTTGAACCCGCGCTTGTATCCCTCATGAACGAATTAGAAGAGATCACAAAAGACAATTCAACAGTGAACCTGACGGTTGCGTTGAATTATGGTGGTCGTGACGAAGTGTTCCGTGCAACCAAACGTCTGGCGCAGGATGTTGCGGATGGGAAATTATCCCCTGATGCGATAAATGAAGAAACACTGCCTAAGTATTTGGATACACATTTTTTACCAGATCCAGATTTGGTTATTCGCACATCGGGTGAGGCGCGGATTTCTGGATTTTTGCTTTGGCAATCGGCCTACGCGGAATACGAATTTATTGATACATTTTGGCCTGATTTTACCCCAGACATCTTTGAACATGTTTTGCGCAATTATGGCAAACGTGAACGACGTTTTGGGGCGGTTATTGCATGAGTGACACGTCAAAGTTCGCGGATTTAAAAACTCGGTCTCTCTCCGCAATCGTGATGGTGGCCGTTGGCGCCAGTGCACTTTGGTTTGGCGGGTGGATATTTACTCTGTTGATTGTTGCGGCGGTGTTCGCGATGCATTGGGAAATGGGCCGCATGTTGACGCCCTTGTCCATGCAGGCGCATTGGTTTTCCGCTGTCACATCTGCGATTGCTTTGATCTGGGTCATGACCACCGACAGCGTAACGGAACAGGTCGTGGTTACCATCATCGCAACCCTGTTGCAGCGGGTCTATTTTCATACGGTGGATACATTGGGGATGCTGGTGTCCTTGGGCATCATGATTGGCGCACTTCTTTTGATCCATCTGCGCACGGAAATAGGTATGACCGCAACACTATGGATCATCGGATTGGTCGTGATCACGGATATTGCGGGTTACTTTGTCGGACGCATTGTGGGGGGCGCAAAATTTTGGCCTGCGTTTAGCCCCAAAAAGACATGGTCTGGGATCGTTGGCGGTTGGGTTGGCGCCGCTCTATTCACCTATGTCATGGTGCAGGGCGGGCATCTTTCCTTGCCGGTGGAAACGGCCATGTTCATTGCGCTTTGTCTATCCTTTGCCTCTCAAATGGGGGATATCACCGAAAGCGCGCTTAAGCGGGCCTCTGGTGTCAAAGATAGCTCAAACTTGATCCCTGGACATGGCGGCGTGATGGATCGTTTTGACGGGTTGATCGGGGCAAGCCTTGTCTATGCCGCGATATTGGGACTTATGACATGGCTTTGAAACGCGTTTCAATCTTTGGCGCTACGGGATCCATAGGCCAAAACACGCTTGATCTGATCGGGCGCGATCCAGAGCGATTTCAGGTTGATACCTTAACAGGGGGCCATCAGGTCGACCGATTGGCGCAAGACGCCAAAAAATATGGCGCCGGCATGGTGGTCACCGCCTATGATGATCACTATCAGGCGCTAAAATCCGCACTGTCAGGCACCGACATTCAGGTTGGGGCTGGTGCCTCGGCCATGAAAGAGGCCGCATCGCGCCCTGTGGACATGGCAATGTCGGCGATTGTGGGTGCTGCGGGATTGGAGCCTGGATTAACGGCCATGAATGCGGGCGCGGACCTATTGTTGGCAAATAAAGAAAGCATGGTCGCGGCGGGCGCCTTGACCCGCACAACTGCGCAAAAAAACAACGTGGCCTTGTTACCTGTGGACAGCGAACATTCAGGTGTCTTTCAGGCCCTACAAGGTGAGCGGCGCGACACCATTGACCGTGTGATCTTAACTGCCTCGGGGGGGGCATTTCGGGATTATACGCTAGAGCAAATGCAAGCCGTCACCCCTGAACAGGCCTGTGATCACCCCACCTGGGCGATGGGTCAGCGGATCACAGTTGATAGTGCATCTATGTTCAACAAGGCATTGGAAGTTATTGAAGCTAAAGAGCTATTTGATTTAGCACCAGAGCAGATAGAAATTTTGGTGCATCGTCAATCGCTGGTCCATGCCTTGGTCGAATTTCAGG
>JAAEZW010000286.1 GCA_018222665.1 Paracoccaceae bacterium | reverse complement strand
GGTCAAATCATTGTGGATTTCGAAGTTGAAGAGCAACCTACAGGGTCGTTACAATTGGGCGCGACCTATTCTGGCGACAATGGCTTTGGCGTCGTAATCGATTATGCAGAGCGGAACTTCTTGGGCCGCGGTCAGGCGCTGTCATTTGCGATCCGCACGGGGATCGACAATCAGTCATATGAATTTGATTTCACAGAGCCTGAGTTTTTGAGCCCAGAGTTGCGGTTTAATTTGGGTCTAGCATACGGCGAAACCGATAATCAGGGCGCCGCATATGACACACGTAACTTTGATATCACCCCATCGCTTTCTTTCCCGCTGAGCGAATATTCGCGTTTGTCGGTGCGCGGAAATGTATCTGCAACAGAAATGCTAAACCCCGGAACCGTTGGAAGCATCGTAGAAGATGAAATCACGCGTGGTCGATTGGATGACGCGGGCTTTGGGTTCACCTATCGCTATGATACCCGCGGCGTTGGGCTTGACCCATCTTCTGGCATCGCGGTCATTTATAACCAAGATTTTGGCGGTATGGCGGGCGATAAAGGCACCTTTAGTAAATCAACGATCCGCACGATCGGTGAACGTGCAATTATGAACGAAGACGTAGTTCTGCGCGGTGTTCTTGAGGCTGGATTGTTGCATCACACGGGCGGCTCCAGCCGCGTAACAGATCGTTTTTTCCTTCCTGCAACGGTCCTGCGTGGGTTTGAATTTGCAGGGATGGGACCACGCCAGCGCGATGGTACAATCAACGATGCCCTTGGCGGCAACAAATATACCGTTGCCAAGTTTGAAATGGACTTTCCCCTTGGTTTGCCAGAGGAATATGGCATGTCAGGCGGTGCCTTTTATCATGCAGGCAATCTTTGGGACACAGGGGCCAGCGGAAACAGACTGCTCTATGATAACGGGGCGTGGCGCCACGTTGTGGGCGCAACCCTTTACTGGACAACGCCAATCGGCCCATTACGTTTTGACTTCACGCGCGCTTTGAAAAAAGAAACGCATGATGAAGAGCGCACATTCGACATGTCCATCGCGACACGGTTCTGATGCAATCACTGCGCGCAATAATTCTGCTAACGTTTGCAACATTTGCTTCGGTGTTGCCCGCACAGGAAGCTGCGCAAAATCCTGTGGTGACTGTGGATTTAGAGCGCCTGGTCAGTGAAACGCAAATCGGGCAGTATCTGTCGTTTCAAATGAGCGAAGAGGCGCAGAGCCTGCAAGCCGAGTTGGATGCGATCGAGGCGGAACTGTCGGCAGAGGAAGACGACTTAATCAAGAAACGGGAAATACTTGATCTTGACGAATTTCGCGTCCTTGCCAAAGCCTTTGATGAAAAGGCCGTGCGCCTAAGACAAGAGCAACAGGCCAAAATCCAAGCCATTACCGAGGAAAGCAGTCGCAGACGTCAGGATTTGTTGCGCAGCTTTGTTCCTGTGCTGTCCCAAGTGATGCGGGATCGGGGAGCAACGGTATTGCTTGATCGGCGCAGTGTCGTTTTGGATGACCGTGCAAGTGTCGATATCACGGATGATGCGATCATGATCATTGATCAAAATACGACCGAAACAGACGCTGCGACAGATTTGGAAACACCTGCAGAACCCAACGTTCAGGAATAGGTGGCTTGCCCCATCAATCATCGCTTGCTAGTGAGTGTTAAGAACAAGTTAAGGAATAATCATGAGTGAGCAGTTGCAAAGCGCAGACATCCAGTTGATCCAACGCATTCTTCCGCACAGATATCCGTTTCTGTTGGTTGATAAGGTTATCGACATTGATGGAACAACTTCGGCGCGTGGGATCAAAAACGTAACCATGAATGAACCGCATTTTCAGGGGCACTTCCCCGGAACGCCTATCATGCCTGGTGTTACAATTGTCGAGGCCATGGCACAAACGGCCGCAGTTATGGTGGGCGTGACGCTGGAACTTGCGGATAAAAACATGCTGATTTACTTCATGGGCATCGATAAGTGTAAGTTCCGCCGCAAAGTCATTCCGGGGGATGTTCTGGAAATGAAACTGACGACACTTCGTGGCAAGCCCGGCAGCAAAGTTTGGAAATTCTCTGGCGTTGCATCGGTTGATGGCGAACTTGCTGCAGAAGCGGAGTTTTCAGCGATGATGGACCTAAGCCAAGAGAGCTAGAATGAACGACACCAACATTCACCCCAGTGCGGTTATTGAAGAGGGCGCGCAAATCGGCGCAGGCTGTAAAATTGGCCCGTTTTGCGTGGTCGGCCCCGAGGTCGTGCTGCACGACAATGTCGAGTTGAAAAGCCATGTGGTCATCACAGGGCAAACCGAAATTGGATCGGGGAGCGTTGTTTTTTCTTTTGCCGTCTTGGGAGAAATTCCGCAGGACAAAAAATTTGGCGGCGAAAAAACCAAACTGATTATTGGCGAACGCAACCGCATTCGTGAGCATGTCACAATGAACCCTGGTACCGAAGGGGGTGGGGGTGTGACTCGTATCGGAAACGATGGGTTGTTTATGACAGGGTGCCATGTTGCCCATGATGCGCAGATTGGGAACAATGTTATCTTGGTCAATTCTGCGGCGGTTGCGGGCCACTGTATTCTTGAGGATAACGTGATCATCGGCGGTCTATCAGGTCTACATCAATTCGTTCGCATAGGTCAGGGCGCGATTGTGGGGGCCGTCACAATGGTGACGAATGATGTCATCCCCTATGGTTTGGTTCAGGCCCCGCGCGGGGAATTAGATGGCCTTAATCTGGTTGGTTTGAAACGTCGCGGTGTGGTACGTGAAGATATCACGGCCCTGCGTGCTGCGTTCCAAATGCTGGCACAGGGCGAAGGAACGTTTAAGGATCGCGCAACACGGTTGAGCGAAGAAACCGATAGCGATTACGTGCGTACGATTGTTGATTTTGTGTTGGCGGAAAGCGACCGTTCATTCCTAACGCCGAGTTAGTGTTATGAAACTTGCCATTCTCTCAGGCGCGGGACAGCTGCCAGTGATGATCAAACAGGCGCATCCAGATGCGCATGTCGTCGGGTTTGAGGGTATGCCAACCGAACTTGCAGACGTCGCGCAATTTCATCGTTTTGAACGCTTGGGCGCATTGTTTGCCGATCTACGTGATTGTAGTGTGACCCATATCGTTATGGCGGGTGCCATGTCGCGCCCCGATTTTGCACCTGATCTT
>JAAEZW010000285.1 GCA_018222665.1 Paracoccaceae bacterium | reverse complement strand
TGACGGGTTGCATCCCCTGATCCTTTAGCCGCTTCATCACGGGTCCAATTTGGTCTGCACGTCCGCTGGCCACAATGTTTAGGATGTCGTCCAATTCGGCTTCGGCAGAGATTGGAGCACAGGCCTCGATATCCTGCGTGCTGACTGCCGTATCGTCCCCGTATTTATAGAGCGATAGTTTTTCCAGGGTCTGGCGAAAATCACCTGGTTCCAAATCACGCGCCAAGGCGTTCAATGTATCCATCGCATCCATTGGAACGTGCGCGAGGCCAGCTTTTTTCAAGTCCGCCTCAATTTCTGCGCGCGTCGGGGGATTGTCATAGATTGGGGCGCATTTTGCGCTGCCGTGTCCTTCAAATCCTTTGCGCAAGGATGAGCTTGGCTTAAGCTGACCTGCGGTCACAACAATGGTTGCGTCGCCTTGTTCCCACGCAGCGATCCCATCCATTACGATTTTGGATACGGCATCGGCCGCCTCTTCTATGAACACGGCCCGCTGCCCTGGGAAAAATCCTTGGGCCTTTAAGGCATCCTGCAACATGGCGGGTTCTTTTTTAAGTTCGCTGGCACTAAAGCGTGCAAGCCGCATTTCTTCGTCGGCACTTGGGCCAAGTAAGTTTTTTAGATATTCTTCGCGCTTGAGCGCGACACGCATGGCATCCGCGCCATAAAACAAAACCGCAGGTGTGCGATCATCGGGTTTTGCAACCAATGCTGTTATGTCTCGCCCATTCAGTTTCATGCTGAACCATAGAACATCAAGTCACGAATAACCTCATCCGCCAATTGCTGCATCAAACGGCGTTCTGCGTCCCGTGCAGCGGCTTGGGTAGCGGCAGATGATCCGTTCGTGGAATACCCCACAAACGCGCGTCTGCTTTGGGTATAGACGACCGCATTATTCGTCAGATCACGCAGCATGAATTTCACCGTACCTTCGACCTGTTGACGCAATGAGCGACCATCTGGTGCGATCGCGGATCGCGATGCTGCTGTGCTAAGTTGATAGGACAGGCCATATCTGTGCACAGGATAAGAGGACCCCAAACGATCCTCAAGCGCGTTTCGAAAATAGAATGACTGTCGGTCGCGCGGAGTTTCCAACCTGATTGACGATAATATTTGATCAACCGACTGCATTTGATTTGCAGGCTGCAACGCGCAGCCCGCCAAAAATGTGCCACCAAAAGCTAAAAAAATTCTTCGGTTAGATAACCACATTCACGATCCGTCCGGGGACAACGATCACCTTTTTGGGGCTTGCCCCGTCAAGCGCCCGCACCACAGCATCCTGCGCAAGAGCAAGTTTTTCAACCTCTTCTTTTGGCATGTCTTTGGCCACGCTGATTTCCGCGCGTCGTTTTCCGTTGACTTGGATCGGCATCGTCACTTCGTCATCGACCAGCAACGCTGGGTCTGCTTTGGGCCATGATGCGTTGATGACTAAGCCCTCACCGCCCAACATGGACCAAACTTCTTCGGCCAAATGTGGAGTCATTGGGGCCATCATTTGTGCAAGGGTGCGCATGGCCATGGCCTTGGTTTCAGATCCCGCATTGGATTTTGCAACGGTATTTGCAAATCCATAAAGACGCGCAATCGCCGCATTAAATCCGAAACTTTCGATGCCCTGCGTGATGTCGTGGATCGCCTTGTGCGTTTCTTTCAACAAAACCGTATCTTCGTCATTTGCAGAGATATCAGAACCCGCACACTCCAAGGCAAGTCGATATACGCGACCCAAATGTTTTGCGGCCGCCTCTGCGCCTGATGCGGTCCATTCCACGTCACGTTCGGGCGGGCTGTCGGACAAAACAAACCAACGGGCTGTATCGGCACCAAAGGCGTCAATAATCGCCAGCGGATCAACCACGTTGTTTTTTGATTTTGACATTTTCGCGGATGGAATGATGTCGACCTCTGATCCATCTTCAATCAAAAAGGCTTTGCCGTCGCGCAAGTCGACCTGTGCAGGATAGAAATATACGGGACGGCCATCCTGACCATCGCGTTTATAGATTGCGTGGGTCACCATGCCTTGGGTGAATAGCGCGTTAAAGGGTTCAACCGCACTTTGGGGCAGATGGCCGCAGATTTGCATCGCACGCGCGAAAAAGCGAGAATAAAGCAGGTGCAAAATCGCGTGTTCGATGCCGCCAATATACTGATCCACATTCATCCAATAGGCGATCTCATCGGCATTTGTTGGTGTATCTGCACGCGGGGAAGTAAAGCGTGCAAAATACCATGAACTGTCAACGAATGTGTCCATTGTATCCGTTTCGCGCAGAGCATCCTGACCGCAAGAGGGGCAGGCACATTGGCGCCACGTTGGATGGCGATCAAGCGGGTTTCCCGGTTTGTCAAAGCTGACATCATCAGGCAAACGGATGGGTAGGTTTTCCTTTTTCTCGGGAACAACGCCACAGTTGTCGCAGTGCACAACGGGGATCGGACAGCCCCAATATCGCTGACGGCTAAGGCCCCAATCGCGCAAACGGAATTTTGTGACGCCTTTGCCCCAGCCTGCGTTTTCGGCAAATTCAATTGTTGCGGTGATGGCCTGATCCCCTGTCGCCACATCGAGACCTGCAAAATGATTAATCCATTTTACCTTTTCGGATTTTGCGGGAACAAAGGCCGTGTTTTCAACGGGTGTTTCATCATCCAACGCATAAAAGGTGTCTGTTACAGGCAGATCGTATTTGCGTGCGAAATCCAAATCGCGCTGGTCGTGTGCAGGACACGCAAAAATCGCGCCCGTTCCGTATTCCATCAGAATGAAATTTGCGATCCAAACGGGCAATTCCCAATCAGGATTTAGCGGGTGGCGCACGCGCAAGCCCGTGTCATATCCCTTTTTCTCGGCCTTTTCCATGTCGGCCTCAGATGTGGACATCTGACGGCATTCTTTATTAAAGGCTTCAATTTCGGGGTTTGATTTTTCCAAATGACGGGCCAGCGGGTGATCCGCCGAAATCCCTACAAACGACGCGCCCAATAATGTATCGGGGCGCGTGGTGTAAACGGCGATATCCTCATGCCCCTCTGGACCGTCAATCAGATCAAAGGCAAATTCCAAACCGCGTGATTTGCCGATCCAGTTTTGCTGCATCAATTTCACTTTGGCTGGCCAATCGTCCAATCCGTTAATCGCGCCAAGCAAATCCTCGGCATGCTCTGAAA
>JAAEZW010000284.1 GCA_018222665.1 Paracoccaceae bacterium | reverse complement strand
CAATTCACGCGTCAGATCATAGGCCGATGTTGCCCCTGCACATGTCACACGGTTGTCATCGCGCACCACACGTTCACGCAATGGTTCAACATTCAGAAAACGTTCAGAAAAATTATCTAGAATATCCCAGTGAACCGTTGCACGTTTGTGTTCCAACAACCCTGCGGACGCCATTAACCATGCGCCCGTATCCAATCCGATCATAACCTTGCATGTTTTGGCAATTTTCGCCAATGCCCGACGCGTTGCAGGCGTATCATGCGCGTCATAATCATAACTGGCGATCACAAATAAATAGTCGAATTGCGGCGCATCCGCGATGGCGTAATCGGTCAGAACACTCAGCTGTGAAGATGATGTCACAACCTCTTGGTTTAATCCGACAAAGGCCCAATTATAAACCTGTCGATCCCCCAAGGTATTGGCCGCACGCATGGGCTCCACACAATTGGCCAAACACATGTTTGAAAAGCGTTCAAACAAAAGAAAGCCAACCGAAACGGGCGCGTGGGATTGAATTGACCATTTTTGCATTAATTATGACCATTACTGCAAATCGTGATGTAAGCACAAGCGCGATCATATCGCATCACACGTGCAAGACGAGGATTCTTATGCCCCTAACAATGAATAAAGAGGTGTTCATCACCTGTGCGGTTACTGGTTCTGGTGGAACCCAAGACAGAAGCCCCCATGTGCCCCGCAGCCCGAAACAAATCGCCGACAGCGCGATTGCCGCGGCCAAGGCGGGTGCAGCGGTTGTTCATTGCCATGTGCGTGACCCCGAAACAGGCGCGCCCAGCCGCAAATTGGAATATTACCGCGAGGTGACAGATCGCATTCGCGATGTGGATGTGGATGTTGTGCTGAACCTAACCGCGGGTATGGGTGGCGATATGGTGTTTGGCGGACCCAATAACCCATTGCCCCTAAGCGAGGCTGGCACCGACATGGTCGGCGCAGAAGAGCGCGTGGCCCATGTTGCGGAATGTTTGCCAGAAATCTGCACGCTTGATTGTGGCACCATGAACTTTGCCGAGGCGGATTACGTCATGACCAATACGCCTGGTATGTTGCAGGCCATGGGGAAAATGATGACCGATCTGGGCGTAAAGCCCGAGATCGAGGCCTTTGACACAGGGCATCTGTGGTATGCAAAACAATTGGTGGCTGATGGTATTTTGGAACCAGACGCCTTGGTACAGCTGTGCATGGGGGTGCCATGGGGCGCGCCCGATGATTTAAACACGTTCATGGCGATGGTGAACAATGTGCCGTCCGAATGGACGTTCAGTGCATTTGCCTTAGGGCGCAATCAAATGGCCTATGTCGCGGCGGCTGTGCTGGCAGGGGGCAATGTGCGCGTCGGATTAGAAGATAACCTATGGCTGGATAAGGGCGTGTTGGCGACCAATGAACAATTGGTGACCCGCGCCAAAGGTATCATCGAAGGGATGGGTGCACGTGTGATCGGCCCTGCCGAAGTGCGCGAAAAACTGCGCCTGACGAAACGCGCACCGCGCGGCTGATTCCATGATGCGGTGTCTGACATATTTTGTGAAGCTTTTGGTGCTTGGGGCCTGCCAAGCAGAGCGGGCCTCAAACCCCGAACCTGCGCTGCCGCCCGAATTGGTCGCGCAGGAAAAGGCAAACCAAGACTGTGTGAAGGCGGGCGGAACGCCCGTGATCAACGGGTTTGGCATTTCGATCTGTCAGGTGAAAACTCAGGACGGGGGTAAATCCTGTTCCTCCTCGGACGAGTGTGAAGGGTTCTGCTTGGCCGAGGGACAAATATGCACATCCCATAGCCCATTTTGGGTGCTTTGAAACTTATGAAAATGGGCAACGCCCAACACTATGCGTGGATTAAAATGACAAAAACAGTTGCAATTATTGGTGGCGGTGTAATCGGAGGCGGTTGGCTTGCTCGGTTTCTTCTAAATGGCTG
Source organism: Paracoccaceae bacterium (assembly GCA_018222665.1). Lineage (GTDB taxonomy): Bacteria > Pseudomonadota > Alphaproteobacteria > Rhodobacterales > Rhodobacteraceae > HIMB11. The sequence continues at coordinate 1,239 of JAAEZW010000284.1, read as the reverse complement.
GGATATTAATCTGTTCGACCCTGATCCTGAGGCCGAACGCAAGGTGAATGAGGTGCTGGTAAACGCGCGTCACGCGCTGCCGATGCTCTATGATGTGGCGCTGCCTGCTGAAGGGGCGTTGAGCATCTGTGACACGGTACAAGAGGCCGTTCAAAACGCCGACTGGATCCAAGAAAGCGTGCCAGAACGTTTGGATATCAAACATAAGGTTATGGCTGAAATTCAGGCACATTGCCGTGCAGATGCCATCATCGGTTCCTCAACTTCTGGGTTTAAACCATCGGAATTGCAGGAAAAATCAGAGAATAAGGGACAGATTTTTGTCACACACCCCTTTAATCCTGTTTACCTGCTGCCACTGATCGAATTGGTGCCATCCCCCGAAAACGCGCCTGCGGATATTGAGCGGGCTAAGGACCTGTTAACCTCGGTCGGTCTGTACCCCTTGCACGTGCGTAAAGAAATTGACGCTCATATCGCCGATCGTTTCCTAGAGGCGGTTTGGCGCGAAGGGTTATGGTTGATCAAAGATGGCATCGCCACGACCGAAGAAATTGATAATGCGATCCGCTATGGCTTCGGCCTGCGTTGGGCGCAGATGGGGTTGTTTGAAACCTACCGCATCGCGGGGGGTGAAGCAGGCATGGCCCATTTCATCGCACAATTTGGCCCCTGTTTGGAATGGCCATGGACCAAACTGATGGACGTGCCCGAACTAACCGATGATTTGGTAAAATTGATCGCCGATCAATCAGATGAACAATCAGGTGCGCACAGCATTCGTGAATTGGAACGCATCCGCGACAATAACCTGATTTCCATGATGCGTGCCCTGAAACAACAAGGGCAGGCCGCAGGTGCATTGATCCAGGGGCATGAAGCAAACATGCAAACCGTGCCCGCACAGGCCCCAACTATGGAAACTGTGCGCCGTGTCGTGCCCGTGGATTGGACAGATTACAACGGTCACATGAATGAGGGCCGCTATGGTCAGGTGTTTAGTGATGCCGCCGATGGGTTCATGTTGGCCATCGGTGCAGATCAGGAATACGTGGCAGGCGGGCACAGCTTCTTTACCGTGGAAACAACCATCAAATACCTTCTGGAAACCCACGCGGGTGAGTATATTTTTGTTGATACGCGCGTGCTGTTGGCCGATGGGAAAAAGGTGAAATTGGCCCATGATATGCGCCGCGCATCCGATGGCACAGCATTGGCCAGTTGCGAACAATTCCTGCT
>JAAEZW010000283.1 GCA_018222665.1 Paracoccaceae bacterium | reverse complement strand
GACAACGGTTGCAATAAAATCCGCGCATCTAGGCCGAAATATAGGCATATTTTTTGCAAAATATCTGGCCGCGCAAGGTTCCCCTGCAAGGTAGCGGTTAAATTGGGTGCGGTTCAAAGAAAGTTCGCGGCACAGTGCCGACACATTCGGCGAAGCCCCCATCAGTTCCTTTAGATTCTGAGAGAAAACTGCGCGAAGATCCGCAAGAGAGCGGTCTTGACCTGCACCATTGGACATTATCGTAGTCGTTCCATCGTTCGTATGTTGTCATGCCGTGCGCCAAATACCAAAACACGAAAAACAAGAAAAATGGGGCTGCTGCCATAAGCTGTAGCCTGAGAAATTGCCGAACTTTTAGTGCCCGTTCAAGCGCATTGATGGGGTTTGATTTGCTTTGCAGCAGTGTTGCTACAAAGACAGACCAATTAACAGCCTTGGGTTGTTGCAAGTTTGTTTGTGATGAAGATATGTGCAATCAGTCGGGGTGCGCCGTTTCCATGCCGCGCGTCAGCGCGGCCACGCCCGTGCGTGCCATTTCGGTTAGACCAAGAGGGCGCATCAAATCGGCGAACGCGTCGATTTTGTCAGGTGTGCCTGTGATTTGGAAAATAAAACTATCCAATGTGCTATCAACAACTTGAGCGCGGAAAATATCTGCCAACCGCAAGGCTTCGACACGTTTGTCACCTGATCCTGCAACCTTAATCAGCGCCAGTTCACGTTCAACAGCGGCCCCTTCGACAGTCAGATCGTGTACTTCATGCACAGGAACAATACGGCCCAACTGTGCCTTGATCTGTTCAATCACGGCGGGTGTGCCGGTGGTGACAATTGTAATGCGGCTTAGGTGGCCTTGATGGTCCACTTCGGCAACTGTCAGGCTCTCGATGTTATAACCACGGCCTGAAAACAAACCGATGACGCGGGCCAACACACCCGCTTCGTTATCGACGATAACTGCCAGCGTATGTGTTTCAATTTCATCGCCAAAATTCGCACGCAGGTTATAGGCCGAATGCTTGGTCGACCCTTTTTTGATTTTCAATGCTGACATGCCCTTATTCCTTATACCAATACCGCGCCTGATGTGCCGATTGCATCTTTTGTGCTGGCTTCGCCCAACAACATTTTGTTGTGGGGTTCGCCTGATGGGATCATTGGGAAACAGTTTTCATGCTTTTCAACCAAACAATCAAAGATCACAGGGCCATCATAGTTCAGCATTTCCATAATCGCATCGTCCAGATCGGCAGGATCACTGCACAAAATCCCTTTGGCCCCAAAGGCTTCGGCCAATTTCACGAAATCAGGCAGGGCATCGGACCAGGAATGCGAATAGCGTTCGCCGTGCAACAATTCCTGCCACTGACGGACCATTCCCAGACGTTCATTGTTCAAAATGAATTGTTTCACGGGCAAGCGATATTGGATTGCGGTGCCCATTTCCTGCATGTTCATCAACCAGGATGCTTCGCCCGCAACATTTACGACCAAGGCATCAGGATGCGCAATTTGCACACCGATTGAAGCAGGGAACCCATATCCCATTGTGCCCAATCCGCCCGATGTCATCCATTGGTTTGGATTTTCAAATCCCAAATATTGTGCGGCCCACATTTGGTGTTGGCCCACTTCTGTACAGATAAAGCGATCTTTGCGGTGTTTGGTTAGTTCCTCTAAACGTGCAAGCGCATGCTGTGGTTTGATTGTGCGGCCCTTTTGTTCAAACTTTAGGCATTTTACTTTTTGCCAATCTTCGATTTCGGCCCACCATTTTTGCAGACCGCTTGCATTCACCTTGCGTCCACGCGATTTCCAAATTTTCAGCATGTCTTCCAAAACATGAGCCACATCTCCGATGATTGGAATGTCAACTTGGATCACCTTATTTATCGAGGATTGGTCAATGTCGATATGCGCTTTTTTCGATTTCGGGCTAAACGCATCAATGCGGCCTGTGATACGGTCATCAAAGCGTGCGCCAATGTTGATCATCAGATCACAATCATGCATGGCCAAGTTCGCCTCATAAAGCCCGTGCATGCCCAACATGCCCAACCAGTTTTTCCCAGAGGCAGGATAAGAACCAAGCCCCATCAATGTGGACGTGATTGGGAAACCCGTTGCATCGACCAATTCGCGCAACAAATGGCTGGCGGCAGGGCCAGAGTTGATGACGCCGCCACCTGTGTAAAATACGGGGCGTTCGGCCTTTTCCATGGCCTCGACCAATTTGGTAATCTGTTCAATGTCGCCTTTGACCTTGGGGGCATAATGCGCGGTCTTGGCTTTTTGTTTTTCTTGATAGGCGGCGGATGCGAATTGAACATCTTTGGGGATGTCCACCAAAACTGGACCCGGGCGGCCCGATGTGGCCACGTGGAAAGCCTCATGAATGGTTGAGGATAGGTTTGCGGTGTCTTTCACCAGCCAGTTGTGTTTTGTACAAGGACGCGTGATGCCGATTGTGTCGGCCTCTTGAAAAGCATCTGATCCGATCATGAATGTCGGAACCTGACCTGTCAAAACAACCAATGGAATGCTGTCGAGTAGCGCATCGGTCAGGCCTGTAACCGCGTTTGTTGCGCCGGGGCCAGATGTCACCAAAACAACGCCTGGTTTGCCCGTTGAACGTGCATATCCTTCGGCCGCGTGCACAGCACCCTGTTCGTGACGCACCAGAATGTGGCGAATGTCATTTTGTTGGAAAATTTCGTCATAGATCGGCAGCACAGCACCACCTGGATACCCAAATACGGTATCGACACCTTGATCCTTCAAGGCTTGGACGATCATTTTTGCTCCGGTCATTTGGCGTGTCATTGTCATTCGCTCCGTTTTCAACAGCAGGTTCTGTTTCGCATTAAAAAAGCCCCCGATTTTGGCGGGGGCGCATGGGGTCTCCGTAATGGTGACGTTACCGACCCATGCGCCTTATAACCACGACGGTCAGCACATCAAACATCAAAGGACTCCTTATCTCTTTTGGCGCACATTATGGGGGTGGGTAGGGGAGGTCAACCGCCAAAATGATAGAAAATGAAAAGAAAATTGCAAAAATCTTTTCATTTATTGCTTTTATGGAGGTAAAATTGAAATTTTATCCGAGTGAATGCGGTTTTGGTTCCAAATTACGAAGTAAATTGTCAAACACCGTGACGATCACGCACCGACCACGATTTTTACAC
>JAAEZW010000282.1 GCA_018222665.1 Paracoccaceae bacterium | reverse complement strand
CACCAAAACCTGCCAAGGATAGTGGCTAAGGATAGTGAATGAGCACTGACGACCTAGATTCCAAAACCGCACCGCTGATCGAACACCTTGCTGAATTGCGTCAGCGGTTGATCTATTCTGTATCCGCGTTCATCGTGGGGATGATTATCTGTTTCACAGTGTGGAACCCGATTTTCAATTTCCTGACCGAACCGCTTTGTTCTGCGATGACGGCGCGCGGGCATTCGGATTGCGGTTTGATTTTAATTAAGCTGCAAGAGGGTTTCTTTGTCGCGGTTTCAATCTCGCTTTTGGGCGGTCTGATCCTTGCCTTTCCTTATATCGCGTTTCAAATGTGGCGCTTTGTGGCACCCGGTCTTTATAAAACAGAAAAGAACGCCTTCTTGCCGTTCATGATCGCCTCGCCCTTTATGTTTATGTTGGGCGCATCATTTGCATATTACGTCGTGACGCCCCTTGCCTTCGACTTCTTCCTTGGTTTCCAACAGGCGGGCACCGATTTGTCCCAAGACACCGATGGTAATGCAATCGCGGGGATCGCATTCCAAGGTTCGGCCCAAGAATACCTAAGCCTGACAATCAAATTTATTGTTGCTTTTGGCATGTGTTTCCAACTTCCTGTTTTGCTAACCCTGATGGGCAAAGCGGGATTGGTCAGTTCCGAAGGATTGGGCAATGTGCGTAAATACGCGATTGTCGGCATCCTTGTTTTAGCGGCGATTGTCACACCGCCTGATGTCATTACCCAAGTGATCTTGTTTGTCGTCGTTTACGGCCTTTATGAAATCTCGATCTTCCTTGTGCGTCGTGTGGAAACAAAGCGCGAAGAACAACTGCGCGCCGATGGATATTATGACGACGAAGAAGAGTTTGACGATCCGTTGATGAAAGAATTCGACGACGAAGAAGACGACGGAAAATAAGCCAAATAATTCAAGAACACAACAGGTGGGCCCATGAATGAAGTTGATGTAAAACGCATCGCGGATGCATTGGAACGTATGTCTCCCTCACCTGCTGCGGCCCCTGATTTTGACGCGGCGGATGCCTTTGTTTGGCATGTTGATCCAGATCGTTTGGCCCCTGTGCCCATTGTTTCGCGTGTTGATTTGTCCCTGTTGGTCGGTGTGGACCGATCACGTGATACGTTGATGCAAAACACCTTGCAGTTTGCCAAAGGATATTCGGCCAACAACGCCCTGTTGTGGGGCGCGCGGGGCATGGGTAAATCGTCCTTGGTTAAGGCGATCCACGGCGCGATGAATGCGCAGGGCCATCCCTTGAAAATCGTGGAACTTCAGCGCGAAGACCTGCCAACCGTCGGACGCCTGTTGAACCATCTTCGCAATAGCGCGCATCGGTTTGTGTTGTTTTGTGATGATCTCAGCTTTTCGCATGATGATGAACATTACAAATCTCTGAAGGCGGTTTTGGATGGTGGGATTGAGGGACGGCCAGATAACGTTATTCTTTATGCCACATCTAATCGCCGTCATTTGATGCCACGCGATATGATCGAAAACGAACGCAGCAGCGCGATCAACCCGTCTGAGGCGGTCGAAGAAAAAGTCTCCCTTTCCGATCGCTTTGGCCTATGGCTGGGCTTCCATCCTTGTTCACAGGATGATTATTTCGACATGATCTTTGGCTATTGTAAAGCCCACGGTGTGGTAGAGGACGAAGATGTCATCCGTGCCGAGGCCATTGAATGGACCCGCACGCGCGGATCCCGTTCGGGGCGGGTGGCCTGGCAGTATTTCGTGGACCTTGCGGGTCGCAAAGGCGTGCGCTTATCCTGATCAAACGAAAATGGCCGCTGCGATCAGACAGCGGCCAATCTAATTTTCAAATCGCAGGTGTTTAGTTCAGGTAATCCATCGGATCGACACTTTCCAATCCTTTGCGCACCTCAAAATGGATGTAGGATGGGTTGCCTGATGGAACCTTGGCAATACCCTGACCGCGCAGTAAGTTATCGCCTTTTGCAATCATAATATCGGTTAGATTTGCATAGACGGTTAGCAGGTTATCTGCGTGTTTTACAACAACGATTGGCACCTGATTAACGTCCATTGTGACGGCTGCAACGACCCCATCCATGGCGGCAACAACGGTTGTGCCGGCGGGCGACGAAATGTCGATGCCATCGGTTTTGCCTTTGGCATATTCGCGGATGATTTTACCCTTCACAGGATATCCCATGCGTCCACCACTGGGGGCTGCAATGGGTTCGGGTTTGGGTTCTGGTTTTGCAACAACCTCGGGCTCCGGCTCGGGCAGCGGGGTTGTTGAACTGGGTGGAGTTGGCGTTGGGCTCCCTGCACCGGGGGTTGTGGTTGGGGGAACGGGGGCCGCTGTTTCCGCAGGCAGTGGGATCAACAAATATTGCTCCTCGCGCACGGTTAGGTTGCCATCCAAATTATTCCATTCGGCCAAGGCGCTGACTGTTACATTATATAGACGAGAAATGGTGAAGGCGGTTTCCCCGCGCACCACCTTGTGGCGGATGGGTTCGATGCCATCACTGTTTGGTGTGGTTTTCGCTGGTTCATAGCTTTGCGCGTTTTCAATCGCGGTATTGGCCAACTCTGTCACATCAATGGGTGTGTCCTCGGCTGTCGCGACGCGTGCATTCTCCAGCTTTTGGGGAAGCGCAACAATCGTTCCGGGGGTAAGCGGTTCATCCACTTGCAATCCGTTATAGCGTGCAATTGGACCCGCCGCCGTATTCAGGCGTGTTGCGATTTTGCCAACGGTGTCCCCGTCCAGTGCTTCTACAACTTGATAGGTGGGATAAGAGATCACACCACGTTCATCTGCAATGGGTTTCGCACGCGATGCGTTTTGCGCAGCCTCAGTCGTGTCATATTGCCCGCCACGTAGGTCAATGTCGAAATCATCCATGTTGCCACATGAACTGACACCCAGAAATAGTGCAGCGGACAGGGGCCATGTAATCGGTTTTAGGGTCTTTATGCTCATCTTTTAAGGTTCCCCATAAATATGGTTAATCTGCCTCGGTTTTTATTGTTTGTCTCTATATTATCTATCTTTTTCCATTCCCTCAACCAGCGGGACAAAACGAACGGATCTTAGGTCATCATAATCAAAGCCTGTTTCGGTTCGTGTCACCTGTATAAGGCTTTGAACTGTGTCGGATTGGCCAACGGGGACAATCATAATACCACCTGG
>JAAEZW010000281.1 GCA_018222665.1 Paracoccaceae bacterium | reverse complement strand
GTGGGATTGCCTCATAAAAATCCAACGCCGTTTTGGGCGCATTCCTTTGCCCCTCGGCAATCCATGTATTGCGATAGGCACCGCCATCGTCAAATTTTTTGGCTTGCGTCTCGGGATTAAAGACGCGAAAATAGGGCGTTGCATCAGGACCCGAACCCGCGACCCACTGCCACCCAAGCGCATTCAGCGCGGGGTCCCAATCCACCAAACACTCTTCAAACCACTTTTGCCCAATGCGCCAATGGGTCAACAGATGCTTGGTCAAATAGGATCCAACATTCATCCGTCCGCGATTGTGCATATATCCCGTCACATAGATTTCTCGCATGGCCGCGTCGATCAATGGGATGCCTGTGCGCCCCTGTTTCCACGCCAAGACATGTGGATGATCTTCATCCTCTTGCCATGGAAAATGATCCCATTTTTCAGACCAGTTTCCTGTTGTGATATGTGGGGTATGATACATCAGGTGATAGCCAAATTCGCGCCAGACCAGCTGTTTGATAAAGGCCTCTGCATCTGCAGCGCCCTGCATCATCGCCTGACGGGCCACATGCCACACCTGACGCGGACTAATTTCACCCAGCGTCAAAAACTGCGACAGGCGCGAAGTGCCGTTAACCCCCATTAAATCGCGCCCTGTAGCATAGCGATCAACGCCCGTTTCCATGAATTGAAACAGGATATCCTGCGCGACACCTTCACCCGCGCTTAGGTATTGGGACAGAACCGACTGTCCACAACGCAGACGCGCACCCATCTTCCAATCCGACAGATGTTCGCTTTGTGGCCACATCGCAGGGGATGGAATTATAGTGGGTGCAGGAAGGGGTGTCGCCACATCCCGCCCCGAAACCGCCCGCCAGAACGGAGTGTAGACACGGAAAAACCCACCAGCCTTGGTTTCCACCGTCCATGGTTCAAACATCAGGTGACCTGACACGCTTTTGGCATCGATACCATCGGCCTGTAGCGTGGCTTTAACCTTGGTATCACGCGCGACACTTTCTGGATCATATAGACGTGACCAATACACCGCCCCCGCCCCTGTTTCGCGCACCAATTCGCGCAACACATCAACAGGATCGCCACTGCGGTAAATGATCCGCGACCCAAGCGCGCGCAGGGTTTTATCCATGACCTCAAACCCCATGGACATCCGATAGGCCGAGGCGGCGCCAAGACCGCATTGAATGTCGTCATTGATCACCACAGGGATTACAGGGCCACCGCGGTTGATCGCCTCAACCAATGCCGGGTTGTCACCAAGCCGCAGGTCGCGGCGGATCCAGTAAATTGTTTCCGTATTTATCATACAGTGTGTACGCAGGTCCCGCAAATTAGATCAATAATTTCAGACCATTTGAGCCATCTGCTCGGGGTCACAAATGCGCGCCCAAGGCATCAATCAATTTGGCAATATCTGCATCACTTGTGTAATGCACAAAGCTTAGGCGTAACACACCATGACCGGAGTTCACATTCATGGCCGCTAAGGGGCGCACGGCGTAAAAATCACCACCCCCCGCCATGATCCCTGCGGATGCGAGGATTGCGGCGAATTCTTCTGCGTTGCGTCCGATGTCCAAGGCAACCGTTGGCGCGCGCGCGACACTGTCCACGGGGCCCAAAACACGGATATCATTGCGAGCACGCAAAAATTCCATCAATGGCTCCATGCGGGCAATTTCGGCCTCTCGAAACAAGGTGTGGACCAGGGCACCGCGATCGGGTGCGGATAAATCCGCGCCACCGTGATGGGAGGCCACCGCATCAAAATAATCCACAATCCCCGCACAGGCCGCAACCTGTGCATGATCGGGTCCTGCGGGTGTGAATTTTTTATAAAGGCGGTCACCGTTGAACGAATGGGCCTGATTGGGCAGCAATTCTGCCAATTGACGGCGCACCACCATGATCCCCTGATGGGGTCCATAGGTTTTATAGGACGAAAACATGTAAATATCTGGCCCCATATCCCCAACATTTGGGATGCCATGGGGCGCGTAACTGACCCCATCCACACAAACAAACGCCCCCGCCCCATGGGCCAATGCGGTGATTTCGACCACGGGGTTAATTTCCCCCACAACGTTTGAACAATGTGGGAAACACACCAAGCGCACCTGATCATCCAGCAAATTCATCAGATCACTTGGGTCAAGCCGCCCTGTTTCTGGATTGATTTGCCATTCGCGCACCTCGATCCGGCGGTCGGCCAAACGCCGCCAGGCTCCTGAATTGGCCTCGTGATCTTGGTTGGTGACGACTATTGCGTCCCCTTCGTTCATCCATTCGCCAAAGGCCTTGGCCAAGACATAGACGTTCTGCGTGGTTGAGGGACCAAAGCTGAGCTCATCTTCATGAACCCCCATCATCGCCGACAGGCGCGTCCGTGCCTCATCCATTTCCTCGCCGCCCAAACGGCTGGCGTCATAGGGGGCATAGGGTTGCACCTTACGTTCATTATAAAAGCGAAACAGACGATCAATCACCTGACGACAGGTAAAACTGCCGCCCGCATTTTCGAAAAACGATTGTCCCGCAAGCGCAGGTTCGGAAAAGGCCGGAAATTGGCTGCGGATAAAGTCAAGATCAAGCTGCATGTCGCCCCCCTTTATTTTCAAACACTCTGCAAGCGGTTTGGGGGATTTGCAAGGGGCGTCATTTGGATTGGGCCTGCAAATGGCAGTCCGATATTAACCGCAAAGTTGAAGCCTATAACATTAAAACCTTAGCCAATCGACAGATTGGCAAGGCGCCGACCTCCCCCATGGGAGGCGCCTTCGCCGCCACCCGAGGTCAGCTAAGTTTTTTGAATAAAACAATGAAAGCAACATCAAATACTATCAACTGCGCCCCACCATCTTGGGCGGGGCGCAGTGAAATGATTAGGCGTTTACGTCAACGACGACGCGGCCCTTAACCTGACCTTTTAGGATGTCTTTGCCCAATGCTGGCAAATCACCCAATGTTGCGGGGTGGATCATTGCCTCAAGCTTATCCATTGGCAGATCTTTTGCGATGCGTTCCCAGGCGCGTAGGCGGTTGTCATAAGGTTGCATGACACTGTCGATACCCAATAGATTCACGCCGCGAAGCAGGAACGGAATGACCGTCGCAGGCAGGCCCGCGCCACCCGCCAAACCAACCGCAGAAACCGATCCGCCGTATTTCATTTGGCCCAACACACGCG
>JAAEZW010000280.1 GCA_018222665.1 Paracoccaceae bacterium | reverse complement strand
GAGCCAGACTGGTGGTCGCCTATATCCGCGACCTCGGTTCCATGTGAGCAATCAGATCCACTTGTAAACCAAATTCTGAATTTCTGTGCGGTTATTAGAGGTGACGAGAAGCCTCTGGTTTCCCTCGCAGAAGGAGTGCGAACTTTAGAAGTAGTTGACGCTATCCATAGAGCTTCGCGAACCGGTGAAACGGTTCACCTATCGTCCAACATGGGCAAAACGAGGGCCGCTGAACTGCACGCGGCTCAAATCTAATGATCAAGATGGGTGCGATTTTGCACCTAAATATTTCGGGAGGATACTTGATGATAAATAAACTTACACGAAGAGCAGCGCTGGGTGCAGTCGCTGCCGCTGGTATTCTAGGTGGTTTAGCGACAAGCGCGCATGCTGCAGATATGACATTCACTTTGGCAACATCGGGATCTGAAACAGATATGCGGTCTGTCGCCATGGCTAATGTTTTTGCCCCAATGGTGGCAGAATTTGCAGATTACCAACCTGGCTACAACGGAACAATGTTCGCACAAGGCACTGAGCTTGAAGCCATCAGTCGTGGCAACTTGACCATGTCGATTGCGTCTGCACAAGAACTTGCACAGTTCTTCCCAGAATTTTCAATATTTGCGACTGGCTACGTTCATCAGGACGCTGCGCATCAGGTGCGCGTTTTCAATGATCCGTTAATGGAGCCATTCAAAAAAACAGCGGAAGAAGAGCTTGGTGTCAAACTTCTTTCTGTGATGTATCTCGGAAAACGCCACGTGAACTTACGCTTCACTCGTGATGAAGTTGATGTGCAAACACCTGCAGATTTGGCTGGAGTTAATCTCCGTATGCCGGGAACTGACGCATGGCAGTTTCTTGGTGCAGCTTTAGGTGCATCACCAACACCGTTGGCTTTCTCTGAAGTTTATACTTCGTTGTCGACAGGAGCTGTAGATGGCCAGGATAACCCTCTGCCTACTGTTGTTGATCAAAAGTTTTATGAAGTAACAAAACAGATCGCGCTTACATCACACTTGGTTGACTTGAACTACATCGCATTTTCCAAGGAAGTTTGGGATAAACTTTCACCTTCTCAACAAGCAACAGTGCAACGTGCTGCGGATGCAGCTGCTGCATGGGGACGTCTGAAACAGCTTGATAAAGAGAACAATTTGGCGGACTTTATTCGCAGCCAAGGAGTAGAGATTTATACGCCGGACCTAGCTGCGTTTCGTGATCATGTTCAGGCACAGTACGTAGGTTCGGAAGCGGCGGCATCTTGGCCTGATGGCGTTCTAGAGCGCATTAATGCGTTAGGTAACTAACTGTTAAATTTTCAGAGGGGTCTGTCAGTTGAAGATTTTAATGAACAGACTTACTCGTATTGCAGAAGCTATTGCCGCCACAGCGTTGGCGGCAATATTTATAATTTTTTTGTTGCAAATTTTCACCAGATATTCCGGCAAACTAAGTCAATGGATGCCTATTCCAAATCTATCCCTTTGGATGAGCGAAATAGAGCCGCTTCGATGGACCGTTTATCTAATTTCATTGATTTGGGTATGGCTTATATTTTTCGGCTGTTCATTCGTGGTTAGGGAACGAGATCATGTGGCATTCGATATTTTCTATCAAGCTGGCCCACCTCGAATACGAAAAATCATGACGGTATTGGGCGCGATTATTTTGATCGTGGTCATGTTAGTTTCACTGCCTGCGACATGGGACGCAATTATGGCCAACCGTCTTATGGACTTGAAAAAGCTTCAAACTCTCAGAATGCCAATTACGGGTGACAAGATTGCGATAAAATGGCTGTTCTTTCCGTATCTGGTTCTGATGGCCGCAATTATCATCCGATCATGTTCTCGAATTTTTTTGGAACTTCGCACAAATAACCAAAACACAGAGGTGGACGAGACATGAGTGCGGAACTGATCTTTGGTCTGATTACTCTATTTGGGGTTGCCGCAATTGGAGTTCCTGTCGCCTATGCGATTATCACTGGTGTAGTGGTCTATCTTGGGGTTTCCGGGCAGGATCTTGCAATCGCTGGCGAAACGATGGTTCAGCGTTTATTCGACGGCTTCTTATTATTAGCTGTTCCACTTTTCATCGTGTCAGCAAATATTATGAATATTGGGAGCATTACTGATAGATTACTTCAGTTTTGTGTGGCCTTGGTAGGTCGATTTCGCGGCGGATTGGGACATGTAAATGTCGTCGCGAGTTTGATCTTTTCGGGTATGTCAGGATCTGCTGTCGCGGACGCTGCAGGGATTGGGAAAATCATCATCGAAATGATGGTGAAATCAGGTCATTACACACGTGGCTACGCTGCCGCAATCACCGCTGCAACAGCAACTATTGGACCAATTATTCCCCCCTCAATTCCAATGGTTTTGTACGCTTTGGTTTCTAATGTGTCGATTGGGGATCTATTCCTTGCGGGTATTTTTCCGGGACTCTTAATGGGTCTTGTATTGATGTTGGCAAATGCCTGGTTCTCGCATCGAAGAGATTTCGGGCAGGATGCGGTCGTACCCTTAAATGAACTTCCATTATTGACTGTAAAAGCAACGCCAGCGTTGTTGATGCCTGTCATACTGCTTGGGTGTATTTACAGCGGTGTAACGACCCCGACCGAAGCCGCTGCAATCGCCGCATTATATGCGTTGTTGATTTCTGTAGGCATCTATCGCGCGATCAAACTTAAAAGTTTATATCATGCGTTCTTAGATGGTGCGCGATCTGCGGCCTCTGTGGGGTTGGTCATAGGTGCCTCGATGATCCTTACTTACGTTGTGGTTCGCGAGAATATCCCACAATCAATTTCTATGTTTTTGAATGATGCTGATATGCATCCTATGGTATTCATGATTTTGGTGAATGTGTTTGTGTTGCTATTGGGGTGCATTCTGGATGCAACGGTAATTATACTCGTCATCGTCCCACTGTTCATTCCAACTTGTGAGGCCTTGGGGATAGACCTTGTTCATTTTGGAGTACTTATCGTCGTTAATTCGATGATTGGTTTAATAACTCCACCCTACGGGATTTTATTATTTGTCATCAATGCAGTTACTGGAATTCCGCTAAAAGAAATTATTGCCGAAGTTTGGGGTTTTCTTGGTATTCTGTTACTGGCGCTTGTGATCATGCTGCTCGTACCCGATCTTACCTTGTGGCTTCCAAGAGCATTTGGATACCAAGGATAA
>JAAEZW010000279.1 GCA_018222665.1 Paracoccaceae bacterium | reverse complement strand
TTCCGACTAGACGATCAAGGCATCAGCGGTCTGGGGAATGTCTATTATAACTATTTAGAGCCTGCACTTATCCAAGAAGCACTAAAGCGTGATGAAGGCACCTTGGGACAGGGTGGGGCGTTTTTGGTAACAACCGGCAAGTTCACTGGCCGTTCGCCCAAAGACAAACATATTGTTAAGACATCTTCAGTTGCAGACAGTATCTGGTGGGAAAACAACGCGGCAATGTCACCCGAGGGGTTCGATGCCCTGCATGCAGACATGCTAGAACATATGAAGGATCGTGATTACTTTGTTCAGGACTTGATTTGCGGCTCTGATCCAAGAATTTCAATCAACGTGCGCATGGTCACAGAATTGGCATGGCACAGCCTGTTTATTCGTCACCTTCTTCGCCGCCCAGAGCGCGCTGAACTTGACAGTTTTATCGCAGACTTCACCGTCATCAATTGCCCAAGCTTTCAGGCGAACCCTGAAAAGCATAACTGCCGCAGCGAAACTGTAATCGCAATGAACTTTGACAAAAAGCTAATCTTGATCGGCGGCACAGAATACGCAGGTGAAAACAAAAAATCTGTTTTTACTCTTTTGAATTACTTGCTGCCTGAAAAGGGCATAATGCCGATGCATTGTTCGGCAAACCATGCGGTTGGCAATCCTGTTGATACGGCCGTTTTCTTTGGCCTTTCAGGTACAGGTAAAACAACACTATCTGCAGATCCGCACCGTGTGTTGATTGGTGATGATGAACATGGTTGGTCCGATCGTGGCACGTTCAATTTCGAAGGTGGCTGTTACGCAAAAACGATTAACCTGAACCCCGAAGCGGAACCTGAAATTTTCGCAACAACCAGCAAATTTGGCACCGTGATCGAAAACATGGTTTTTGATCACGAAACGCTTGAACTGGATTTCTATGATGACAGTCTAACGGCAAACATGCGTTGCGCCTATCCGCTTGGCTATATCTCGAACGCCTCGGACACCGCATTGGGTGGACATCCAAAAAACGTTATCATGCTGACGTGTGATGCATTCGGGGTGCTGCCTCCCATCGCGCGTCTGACACCCGCACAGGCAATGTACCACTTCCTTTCTGGTTTCACATCCAAGGTTGCAGGCACAGAACGTGGTGTAACAGAACCTGAACCAACATTCTCAACATGTTTTGGGGCGCCATTCATGCCGCGCCGCCCAGAAGCATACGGCAACCTACTGCGTGAGAAAATCGCCAAACACGGCGCGACATGCTGGATGGTGAACACAGGGTGGACTGGCGGTGCATATGGCACAGGATCGCGTATGCCAATCAAGGCAACGCGTGCCTTGCTAACTGCTGCATTGGATGGATCATTGGCAGAGGCGAAGTTCCACAAAGACGAAAACTTCGGCTTTGACGTTCCTGTTGAGGTTCCGGACGTTGACACAGCGCTTCTTGATCCGCGCAGCACATGGAATGATCCTGCCGCATACGACGCGCAGGCAGCAAAATTGGTGCAAATGTTTGCCGATAATTTTGAACAATATGTCCCCTACATCGACGAAGATGTGAAGGCCGCGGCCATTAGCTAATTTGAAAAACGATGAAATGAAAAGGGCCGCCTCACGCGGTCCTTTTTTATTGTGCAGCGCGATAGGCCCGTTCAACCTCTAACAACTTTTGCTTCCGCCACAGCCCACCGCCATATCCCGTCAATGACCCATCCGCGCCAATGACACGGTGGCAAGGGATCACGATAGCAATTTGATTGGTCCCGTTAGCACGCGCAACCGCACGTGTTGCAGTTGGGTTCTCAATCATCTGAGCCAATTGCGCATAACTGCGGGTTTGTCCCGCAGGAATATCACATAATGCCCGCCATACGCGCTTGGTAAACTCCGTCCCATATAGCGCAAGTGGCAAATCAAATACTGGACGCTCACCTGCAAAAAATTCCGTTAACTGTTGTTCTGTTTTCTCGGTTATCGGTGTGCTATGAAACCCCATGTTACCGCGACACACACGATGCAGTTTTTGCATTTCACGGGGCAGCGCGCGGCGGTCAACGAATTCTAACAAATGTAGATGGGTTTGATCCGCGGCAACAATCATTGGCCCCACAGGGGTATCGCAACACCGCAACGCAATCCCGCCCTGCCCGTTTAGATCACTGGGTCGCAACCCCGTGACTTGTGTGAAATACTCCCTGAAGGCTGAAGCGCTTTCAAATCCCGCTTCGACTTGGGCATCGATCACACGGCCACCACGGTGAAGTTCGGTGAACCCTTGTCGAAGCCTTGAGAGTCGCGCCATTTCCAGAAATGTCATGCCGAAATGTCGTTTAAACAACCGCCGTGTCGTGGATAGGTCATAGCCCATTTTCTCCACATCCGCCTCACGCCATCGCCGTGCGGGATCCTTTTCAAGTGCCTCTCGCAGATGTTGCAATTGCGGGGCCTCGGCTGCAATTGCCCCAGTTGGGTCACAGCGTTTGCAGGGCCGATAGCCCGCCTCAAAACACGCCGCTATGGTCGAGTAAAAGTTACAATTCTTGCGATGCGCCGTGGGCGCAGGGCAACTCAGCCTGCAAAAAATTCCTGTCGAGGCCACACCAACAAAGGCCTGATCCTCATAACTTTTGTCGCGCGCACATAATGCGGCGTATAATGTATCATCGTCTGGCAAATCAAATAACATGGGATAAGCATACAGCGCATTGCCCCTGTGTCTGCCGTTTTTCGGGCGTCTTCGTAAAATTATACAGGTTTTGTTGTCACCCACGCACCGCCCTTGGTTTCCGACTAAGTGTGTGGGATGCGCAAACCATGACACGGTTTGATCTGACCCCAGAAAAACTGTTGTTTTTGGAAAACTTCAATAGGAAAACTGTCTTTGGATCAGGTCTGCGTCAAACACGCGAAGAACAGATTGTGTCACTGACCAAAAGCGTTGCACAGCAGATCGATACATGGTTGCGCGAACAGCATGCAACCAAAGGGTGGTTTGATCCAAATACAAAGTTGCAAAAATACTCGCTCGAAGAAATCGAAGCGGCCATGACCGAGTAATTTTTTTCACTGTTGTAATATTCCCCCCCAAACCTTGCTTTGAGCGGAACAAACGCTTGATTTTTTCGCGGTTTGCGCATAAACGGCCGCGAAGAAACTAACCGGGTCGGATCGACCCTCAAACAACGAGGCGCACATAGCCATGGCAAAGGAAAAGTTTGATCGCAGTAAGCCGCATTGTAACATCGGCACGATTG
>JAAEZW010000278.1 GCA_018222665.1 Paracoccaceae bacterium | reverse complement strand
TGCCCGATGGGGTGATGGAATGCCCTGATCCCTCTGGTGCCCTGTTGGATCAAGTGGGTTTTGAACGCATGCTAGGACCGCTTGTTAACGCGCATGCTCAGGACGTCATAAACGATATTTTATCCGGATTAGAAGCATACTCAAACTTAACCGTGTTTCCCGGCGATGTCTCAATTATCATGGTCGAACACATTGGCGCAGTCACTGATTAGAGAGCGAAATAGGCCCTAATATATTCCCGATCCGCCTCATTCGGTATGACCTCAAGAGCAAGCGGAATGGAAAGGATATGATCACTGTGATCTTTTTCCAGTGGATCGCATAATCGGTAACACGGACGCGCGACATAGATTGTACAAATCTTTTCCGCCCATAAATCATATTCGGGCATAAAAACGAACCGCTTATACGCGCCCAATCGACGTGGTGCGCTGATAATCCAACCTGTTTCTTCGATCACCTCACGATGCAACGCGGGAATGGAATGTTCCCCTGCATCTACACCGCCCCCCGGCAATTGAAATTCACGCTCTTCACCGTCCTGATAGGTCAGCAAAATACCATCCCCGATTGGCAATATCACATAGGCACCGGGTCTGCGGGTATATGTTATGTCCCGTTTTGGGGGTGTCCCGTATCGTTTTAACATAGCTCACCTATTGGACCGCCTCTTGCTACCCCTATATAGACGCGGTATGCCACTGAAAAGCCGCGAGAGGTTCCGCACATGACATTGATTGATAAAATTGCATGGGATGACACCGTTTTGCCGTTCCAATTGGATCGCGCGGACGTTCGCGGACGCATTGCACGTTTGGATGGCGTCCTAAGTGGCGTGTTGAAACAGCATGATTACCCACCAGCGGTGGAAGCATTGGTTGCGGAAATGGCCCTGCTGACCGCATTGATTGGTCAAAGCATCAAATTGCGTTGGAAACTATCGCTCCAGGTTCAGTCGCGTGGTGCCGTGCGGATGATCGCAACGGATTACTATGGCCCCGAGAAAGAGGGCGAACCCGCGCGCATTCGCGCCTATGCCTCATTTGATCGGGATCGCGTTACTGATGGCGCGGGCTTTGATCAACTGGATGAAGGATATTTTGCAGTTTTGATTGACCAAGGTCAGGACATGCGCCCCTATCAAGGCATTACACCCATTGCGGGTGGCTCATTAACAGCCTGCGCTGAGGCCTATTTCGCTCAATCTGAACAGCTTCCAACGCGGTTTGAACTAAGTTTTGGAAAATCCAGTGAACCAGGCGTAGAAGAGCATTGGCGCGGCGGCGGCGTGATGATACAACACATGCCCAAAGCCAGCCCATCTGTCAGCGGTGAAGGCGGAAGCGGGGACAACGGATTGCTAGCCGCCGAAGATTTGGTGCACGGTGATGACGAAGAAAACTGGAACCGCGTGAACATCCTATTGTCCTCGGTCGAGGAGATGGAATTAATCGGACCAAGCGTTCCCCCAACCGAACTATTGGTCCGTCTCTTCCACGAAGAGCAACCGCGCGTTTACAATGCGCAGTCGGTCCAGTTTGGATGCACCTGTTCTGAGGATCGTGTGCGTCAATCCTTGTCAATTTATTCGGCCAAAGACATCGAAAAAATGACAAATGATGAAGGTCGCGTTACGGCAGATTGCCAGTTCTGCGGAACGCATTATGATTTGGATCCTCTGTCAGTTGGATTTGAGGCTGTGAAAAATGATAGCGATACAGCATAACGCGCTTGATCGGGTTGCATCCGTTTTGGGGTCCGATCATCAGGCTTCCTCAGATTTTGATTTAAATCCGGACATCACCTTGCACGCAGGTCGCGTTCTACGCGACGCGGGCGTGTTGATGTTGATTGAAGAGAGGGCACAAGGCCCATTTGTTTACCTGACAAAACGCGCAAGCCATTTGAAACATCATCCAGGACAAATTGCCTTTCCTGGTGGGAAAACGGATCCCGCAGATACCGACCAAATCGACACGGCACTGCGTGAAGCAGACGAAGAAATTGGTTTACCCAGATCGCATGTTAAGGTTTTGGGCCAACTTGCATCCCACGAAACGGTTACGGGATTTCAGGTGAAACCAGTGGTTGGCCTGTTAACGCACCCATTTGATCCGATCCTTGAACGTACAGAGGTAGACGAGTTATTTCGTGTACCTTTGCACCATGTTTTGAACCCTCAAAATTTTAGCGTCGAAGGGCGTGTGTGGAATGGCGTAACGCGAAAATATTACGCGGTGCCCTTTGGCCCCTATTATATTTGGGGGGCAACAGCGCGCATGTTGTTTGGTTTGGCGCAAAAGGTGTCGTTATGACAATCGACGGCGCTTGGATCAAAACTGCAGCAGCTCGGGCAGTTTTTTCAGCACTTGAAAGCGCAGGATATGAGGCGTTTTTTGTGGGCGGTTGTGTTCGTAACGCATTAATGGGGTTTGCAGTAGATGATTTGGACATCGCTACAAACGCCAAACCGCAAGACATTGTGAAATCCTGTGAAAACCGCGGATTGAAATGCATTCCAACAGGCATTGATCACGGAACAATCACTGTGATTTCGGATGGCATCGCACATGAAATCACAACCTATCGACGCGATGTGCGGGGTGATGGTCGTCATGCCATTGTGGAGTTTTCTGCTCAGATGCAACAGGATGCTGCACGTCGTGATTTCACAATCAACGCCCTATATGCGGACCGTCATGGTAAAATTTATGATCCGCTGGGTATGGGCAAAGACGATTTAGCCCAAAAACGGGTCACATTCATTGGCAGCGCAGATGAACGCATACGCGAGGATTATTTGCGCATCCTGCGGTTTTTTCGATTTTCAGCAATCTATGCAGATAAGGACCGAGGATTTGATCCAGAAACGCTTTCGGTTATCTCGGACCATTTGGACGGTTTGGACAGATTATCAAAAGAGCGGATTGGCGCCGAGATGTGCAAATTATTATCTGCGCCCGACCCAGCGCCCGCCATCGCAGCAATGCGTTCATCGGGGGCGTTAATGCGTGTCTTAGAGGGGGCTGATGATCGTTCGTTGGCCCTTTTGGTTCATCTGGAATCTGAATGCGACGCACCACCAAATTGGCTACGACGACTGGCCATTCTGGGGGCCGAAGATGCGCGGGATAGTTTACGCCTTAGCAATAATGATACCCAAAAACTGACCGTCATGCGTGACGCCATTGGCGACATGACACCACCGCATGCATTGGGATATCATCACGGCGCATCCCTTGCGCGGGATATTTTG
>JAAEZW010000277.1 GCA_018222665.1 Paracoccaceae bacterium | reverse complement strand
AGGCCCTGCATCATCATTGCGCCTGGGGCGTCCAATAGGTCCTTGTCATAATGCACCCCAAAGGTAGATCGGCAAAAACGGGAACTGTCCGTCCCAATTTTGGAATTCGGTAGGTATTTTCCACGCAGGATGGAAAGGTGGTCGCAAAACATTGCGCGTAGTCGTGTGTTCATAATCTCTCCCCTTATTTTGTTGTGATCCGGACAGGCAGCGATTTGATGCCACCGACAAAGTTTGATCGCAAAAATTGATGTGGTCCTGACGCTTCGATGGACGTGATCCGTTTTGAAAGTTCTTGGAACAAAACTCTCACCTCAAGGCGGGCCAACCACATGCCCAAACACACATGCGGTCCCTGTTGTCCAAACGAAAGGTGCTTATTTTGCGTCCGCGCCAAGTTCACGCGGAATGGATCGTCAAATGCGCGCTCATCACGGTTCGCGGATGCAAACCAAAATAACACTTTGTCACCAGCCTTCATGGTTTTGCCATGTGCGTCATAGTCTTGGGTCAGTGTGCGCCTGAAATACAGTGCAGGTGTGGCCCATCGAATGATTTCATCCGCTGCGGTTTCCCAAACCTTGGGATCAGTCTGCATTTGTTCCAATAGTTCGGGTTGATGGCACATCGCCTGCATACCAGCGGCAATGGAATATCGGGTGGTATCATTGCCCGCCGCAACCAAAAGGCAAAAGAAATTTCTGAACTCTTCCTCTGAAATGACATTCCCATCTTTGTCTGGCTGACGGATCATATGCAAAATGCCGTCGTCATCGCCAGATGCCTCTTTCCGCTTTAACAAATCCTTTGCGTATAAGAACAGTTCGGCACCCGCAGGTGAATTAAAGGGCATCATGCGAAATTCATCGGTATCCATTTGATCCAAAACGTGATCTGTGAAATCGGGATCAGTATTTGCAATCAGCGCGTCACCCTTTTCTACAAGCCAAGGCAGGTCCTCTTCTGGTAATCCCAAAATGCGCCCCAACATACGCATAGGTAATTCGCGTGCGATGGTTTTGGTCGCGTCAAATTCGTTTGATTGTAAAACATCGTCCAAGATTTCTGCACATAGGGTGCGAATGTCCTCTTCGAATTTTGCGATCACAGGGCCTGAAAATGCCTTGGCGACCTTCATCCGTGTTTTCATATGTTCAGGTGCGTCTGTTTCCTGAAATGTGCGCCGCGCCAGATATTCTTCGTAGGTCTGATCCTCCATTCGGATCCCACGTGCCGATGAAAACACAGCAGTGTTGCGGTTCATTTCACAGATATCTTGGTGCCGCGTGATGGACCAAAACCCAATCCCATCGCTGTAATCCGTCCAATGAATTGGGTCCGTATCCCGCAAACGGCGAAACGTATTGTGTGGAACGCCATTGGTAAACGTGTCGTGATCCGTCAGATCCGCAAATCCATCATCTGTTGGTGTCCAAGTTGTCATGCGCATTCCTGTTGTATTGTTGTTTTACCCCACACTACTGTAAGCATACCGCAAATAGAGGGAAGTCGATGAAAATTGCCATTTTGATGACGAATACTGACGAAAGCGATTTTGCGCAGCTTCACCCCAAAGATGGTGCGAAGTTCACCGATTTTATCCAACTCGTGCGCCCAGAATGGGAAACAGTTGTCTTTTCTGTCAAGGATGGCAATTTCCCGTCTGATATTACTGAATTTGATGGGTTTATGATCACGGGTAGTCCCGCATCGGTTGGGGATAGTGCTGATTGGATCAATAGGCTGTTGTCCTTGATCCAAGAAATCCATATGAACAAGATTCCCATGTTTGGGGCGTGCTTTGGTCATCAGGCGATTGCTGTTGCCTTGGGTGGCACCTTGTCGCGAAATCCGCAGGGTTGGGGTCACGGTGTTTTGCGCACCTGGGGCGTTGAACCATTTCCATGGGGGGATCATATGGGAAAAATTGATCTTTATGCCTCGCATATTGAACAAGTCTCGCAACTGCCGAACAGCGCCCGCAGAATTGCGTCTTCTGAAGGGTGCGAAAACGCGGGGTTTATATTGGGTGATCATATCTTTACGATCCAACATCACCCCGAAATGACGCATGATTTCATTTCTGCCCTGGTTGATGAATTGGAAGACTATGTTGGATACGACGTCACCAAACACGCCAGAACTGAACTGAGCACCCGTCGTGCGGATCGCGAAAAATTTGCACAGTGGGTTGCCCAATTTATTGAACATGGCGCGTCCAAACGTCCCTCATAATTTGACCACCCCCTCGGCGATCCAATGATCCAGAATGGCAAGCGCTGTTTCTGAAAACTCTGGATCGTTGATATGGCAGTCCAACTCTATCAACTCTACATTTATGGGGCGGGTCTCTCGCGTTTCCTGAATAAAGGCGTCCAACCCCTGTTTGTCGTGTAGCGGTGCGCCCTCTCGGTCCCATTCGTTGCATCCGTGGGTCGGCAGGATGTATGTTGTTTTGCCCTGCGCCCCCGCCAATCGTTCGTTGAATTCCCGTGCAACTTGGCGACGTTCATCATCGTTCAAAACGATTGAGGTGATCAGGCGATTATGGGCATGGCTTTCGCGGTCTTGGAAGTGTGGTGGGATGTCTTGCCATCCGATCAAATCGACCAAATCATAGCATGCAGGTGCAATAATTTGTGGTATCCCCGCTTTGCCCGCATTTGTCATACGGTCAGGCCCCGCTGTTATGCCAGAGCCAAAAATCTGGTTACAGATTTCTTGTGGGGCAAAGTCCATTACGGCTGCAAATTGTCCCTGCGATGCAAGGGATTCAAACGCCCGCCCGCCCATTCCAGTGGCGTGAAACACGGCCACCTCGAACCCGCGTTTTTCCAATTCTGGCTTGAGTGTCACCATATAGTGTAGGATCGTTTTGCCAAACGAAGTCATTCCGATCAGGGGTTTTTCGCGTTTGGGCGCCTCAACCGCGCGTGCGGCACCCAATACGGCGCCAGCGGCCTGGGACAGGGATGATTTGCAAATCGAATTCAAACCATACAAACCCCCTGCCCACAGGATCATCTGAACATCTGCGGCCAAACGTTCAGGGGGCAGCATTGCCGAAAATGAAACGGTGGAAACGATGTATTTTGGAACACCAAGTGGCAACGCCTGACAAACATCCAATGCCAAGTCTGTTCCCATACTGCCGCCCAGAATGATGGCACCATGAATGCGACCTGCAAGATAAAGTTCGAGTGCCTTGGCCGCTGCGCCATTTGCCATGATCTGCATCGCGACGTTTTCGTCTTCGCTTGCAAT
>JAAEZW010000276.1 GCA_018222665.1 Paracoccaceae bacterium | reverse complement strand
GGTTTGAGGTGTTCGCCGTCACCTTTGACATTGACGTTTTGATAACTGGTGTCTTGTCGATTGGATTGGCGCTACTGGCGCGTTTTGCGGCCATCTCGATCCCTGTGTTTCTGCTACAACGACGCCAAGAATTTTCAAATGGCATTGTCCCCATTATGACTTGGGGCGGGCTAAAGGGGGGGATTTCCGTTGCTCTTGCGCTGTCCCTGCCTGTTAGCGAATGGAAACCTATGATATTGGCTGCGACGTATGTCGTTGTCATATTTTCGATTATCGTTCAGGTGTTAACAATCGCGCCATTGGCGAAACGTTTGGGACGCGAACCTGATCTGTTATAAGGCTGAAATGCGATTGACGGCAGGGATGAGATAAGAGATATCCAACTCATGGGAACGATTTTGACAAGGTGCGAGGAACATGGGGTGCGGATGACCAATCAGCGCCGCGTAATTGCATCCGTATTAGAACATGCCGATGATCACCCCGATGTAGAAGAGCTTTATGCACGCGTGTCACGTGAAGATAGTTCAATTTCAATCGCAACCGTTTATCGCACAGTGAAATTGTTCGAAGAAGCGGGTATCTTGGATAAACATGAATTCGGGGATGGTCGCGCACGTTACGAAGACGCAGATCGCGATCATCATGACCATTTAATCGACCTAACCACGGGCGAAGTGATCGAATTTATGGATGAAGAGATTGAAGCGTTACAGGAAAAGATTGCGCAGAAATTGGGCTATACCCTGAAAGGGCATCGCATGGAACTTTATGGGGTTCCATTGAATAAGAAAGCCAAAACATGAGAAACGACAATATCCGCGGGATCGCCATGATGATTGCATCAATGGCGTTTTTTGCGATCGAGGATTTGTTTCTGAAATTTCTGGGCCCTGTCATGCCCCCGCATCAAATCCTATTTTTGGTGGGCTATGGCGGTGCGCTGGCCTTTGCGCTTTGGGCATTGGCCATCCGCACGCCTTTGTTCACCGCACAGACCTGGGATCACTTGGTTTTGATCCGCATTGTTTGTGATTTCTTTGGGGCTGCCTTTTTCATCATGGCGATTGTGAGCATTCCTCTCTCCAGCCTTGCCGCGATTATTCAGGCGATCCCGCTTTTCGTGACATTGGGCGCAGTTTTGTTTTTGAACGAACGCGTCGGTATACGCAGGTGGGCCGCGATTTTAATTGGATTTGGCGGTGTTTTGCTGATCGTGCGCCCCGGCGCTGCGGATTTTCAGATTGGCATGGTTTATGCGGTCATCTCGGTTGCGATGCTAGCGCTCCGCGACATGTTAATGCGGGTTATTAAAACGACGCTGCATTCTGCCTCTTTCGGGTTTTATGGATTTTTTGCAATGGGATCAGCCGGGGGTTTGATTTGGCCATTCTCTGATCACATGATCCAACCAAACGCGGTTGAATGGGTCTATATCTTTGTCGCGATCATCACAGCCGTGCTGGGATATTTTGCAATCATCATTTCAACACGCATAGCAGAAGCCTCAACCGTGGCCCCCTATCGCTATACCCGTTTGATATTCTCAACCTTGTTGGCAATGGCGTTTTTGGGGGAACGCCCTGATCTACTGACATGGGTGGGTAGCGCGATAGTAATCGCTTCTGGGCTTTATACATTCTGGCGCGAACGGGTCCGCGCAACAGGCGAAATTTCCTAAAGTGACATGTTTGCGCAATGGTTAGCGTTATCTTTCCCGTTACCGCTAACAGAATGCATTCACTTTGTGAAAAGAACCTGCTAAAGCCCCCGCAACAGTGTTAACAAAAGGTACCAACATGAGCATGATCATCGATATTCACGCTAGAGAGATTTTGGACAGCCGCGGCAATCCAACAGTGGAAGTGGACGTCACACTAGAAGATGGAATAATGGGTCGTGCGGCGGTGCCTTCTGGTGCGTCGACGGGTGCGCATGAAGCGGTTGAAAAACGCGATGGCGATAAATCACGTTACATGGGCAAAGGTGTTATGGAAGCGGTAAATGCCGTGAACGGTGAAATCGCGGATACATTGGTCGGCTTTGAAGCGGTCGAGCAAGAGGCGATTGACGCCGCAATGATCGAATTGGACGGTACAGCGAACAAAGGCCGGTTGGGCGCAAACGCGATTTTGGGTGTATCCATGGCAACGGCCAAGGCCGCGGCGGATTTCACGGGTCAGCCGCTATATCGCTATATCGGCGGCACGTCTGCGCGCGTTTTGCCTGTTCCAATGATGAACATCATCAATGGCGGCGAACATGCGGACAACCCCATTGATATCCAAGAATTCATGATCATGCCCGTCAGCGCGACAAACATCCGCGAAGCAGTGCGCATGGGATCAGAAGTGTTCCATACCTTGAAAAAGGAACTTTCTGCCGCGGGTATGTCCACAGGGATCGGCGACGAAGGCGGATTTGCCCCAAACCTAACTTCGACCCGTGATGCATTGGATTTCGTTTTGAAATCGATTGAAAAGGCGGGATATGCACCCGGCGAAGATATCTATCTGGCCCTGGATTGCGCCTCGACCGAATATTACAAAGACGGCAAATATGTCTTAGCGGGGGAAAACAAAACGCTTAGCTCAGATGAAAACGTGGCCTATCTTGAAGCGCTTGTGAATGACTATCCCATCATCTCAATCGAAGATGGCATGGCCGAGGATGACTGGGCAGGTTGGAAAGCACTTACCGATGCGATTGGAGATCGCGTGCAGTTGGTCGGCGACGATCTGTTTGTTACAAATCCAGAACGCCTGTCCCAAGGGATTGCGGATGGTTGTGCAAATTCCATGTTAGTCAAGGTAAACCAAATCGGATCCCTTTCTGAAACAATGCGCGCTGTGGAAATGGCGCATCGCGCCCGTTACACAAACGTGATGTCCCACCGTTCGGGTGAAACAGAGGATGCCACAATTGCGGATCTTGCCGTTGCAACAAACTGTGGTCAGATCAAAACAGGATCCTTGGCCCGTTCAGATCGGTTGGCAAAATACAATCAATTGATCCGTATAGAGGAAATGTTGGACGAAACGGCGATCTATGCGGGTCGCTCGATCCTGCGCAGCTAAGACGCGTTGGCGCGGTCTACAGATCGCGCCACACAACCCAAACGGGTATACTATAGGCCCACTTTCACCTTTTGATCCTAACGCGGATAGAAAACTCAACCTCAAATTGAGTTTTCTAGTCGGATACCCCATTCGCGATCCCAATCTCCACATTCACGATTTTTGACGCAGTTGGCACACTGATCCAGAT